>CAYIQK010000025.1:4273-13821 GCA_964365515.1 uncultured Planctomycetales bacterium
ACAGGATTGTTTTGGCGGATGACCATACGATGTTTCGTGAGGGTTTGAAGAGTCTGATCGACAGAGAATCTTCCTTGAAGGTGGTGGCCGAGGCCCGCGACGGCGAAGAATTGGTTAAGAAATTAGAGGCGGGAGGGTGTGATTTGGTGGTTCTTGATCTGTCAATGCCGCGGATGGATGGGATGACGGCTCTCAAAGAGATTCACCGAAGGTTCCCGAAGGTGGACGTCCTAGTGCTGACCATGCAGAAGGATTATGAACACTTCCGGCATGCCATGAAATATGGCGCCCGCGGGTATATCCTCAAAGAAGATGCCCACGACCAGTTGATCGCAGCCATTGCGGCCATCAAGAAGGGCAAGTCATTCGTTTCCCCTTCCGTTTCAACCCTGTTGACCGACCGGTTCATTCGACCGTCGGATGAAGTGGAGACCCCTTCGCTGGAGATCCTCACCCGAAGGCAAAAGCAGATCCTGCGTTATATCGCCGATGGTTATTCCAACAAGGAAATTGCCGCTCAATTGAAGATCAGTGTCCGCACCGTGGAGACGCATCGGGGCCATTTGACGGAGAAACTGGGTATCAAGACAACGGCCGGGCTTGTCAAATATGCCATGGCCAAGAGTGCGGCCGAGAATTTTTGAAATTTTAGACATATTGATTAATCTTTTTTAAGAAGGGGGGAGAAATGACTCAGAAAATTTCCGAGAACGCGCTGAAGGTCCTGGAACGAAGATATCTGGGAAAAGATGCCGAGGGCCGGGTGGTTGAAACTCCTGATCAGTTGTTCCGTCGGGTTGCCCGTACCATGGCCGTCCTCGACGAGAAATACGGCGCCGACCGCGCGGCGATTCAAAAAACCGAGGAAGAATTTTACAGGATGATCAGTGATCTTGAGTTTATGCCGAATTCTCCGACTTTGATGAATGCCGGCCGCCCCCTAGGCCAATTGAGCGCGTGTTTCGTCCTGCCTATCGAAGATAGCATGGAATCCATCTTTGAAACGCTCAAGACGACGGCCATCATCCATAAAACCGGCGGCGGCACCGGATTTTCTTTCTCGCGTCTGCGCGAGAAAAACTCGATCGTGCAAAAAACAGGCGGCGTTGCCTCTGGACCCATTTCGTTTATGAAGGTTTTTGACGGAGCCACCCAGGCGGTCAAACAAGGCGGGACCCGTCGGGGTGCCAATATGGGGGTTCTTCGGGTGGATCACCCGGACATTGAGGAATTCATTGCCTGCAAACAAAAGGATAAAGAGATCAGTAATTTCAATATCTCTGTCGCCATCACGGAGAAATTTTGGAAGGCCTTGGAGAACGAAGAGGACTATGATCTGGTGTCCCCTTATTCGGGCAAGGTGGTCAAGACGGTGAACAGCAAATACATTTTCGATCTGATTGTCGAGAGTGCCCATCGTAACGGCGAACCGGGGCTGATTTTCATGGATCGGATGAATGAGTACAATCCGACCATTGCCTTGGGGGAATACGAGGCGACGAATCCCTGCGGCGAACAGGTCCTTCTTCCTTATGAGAGCTGCAATTTGGGATCCATCAATATGCTGCGGATGATCAAGAAGATGGAGGATGGCCGCTACGATGTGGATTGGGATAAACTGCAGGATATCGTACGCAAGTCGGTCCATTTTCTGGATAACGTCATCGATGCCAACAAACATCCCGTCAAGGAAATCGAACACAAGACCAAGTTGACCCGAAAGATCGGGTTGGGGGTGATGGGGTGGGCTTCCATGCTGGTGCGTCTCGGCATCCCCTATGATTCCGAGAAAGGATTGGAACTCGCCGGTCAGGTGATGTCCTTTATTTTGACCGAGGCCCGGATCAAATCTTTGGAACTCGGCAGACAAAAAGGGACTTTCCCGGCCTTCGAAAAGAGCATCTTCGCCAATAAAGGGGAAAACCAAAAATTCCGCAATGCGACGTTAACAACCATTGCTCCGACGGGCACCATCAGCATCATCGCCGGTCCGTGCTCCTCTGGCGTAGAGCCGATTTTTTCCATTTGTTATTATCGCAATGTCATGGATCAGACCAAGCTGGTGGAGACGGATCCCGTCTTTGAGCAGGTGGCCAAAGAGCGCGGGTTTTACAGTCTCGAATTGATGCAAAAGATTGCCGACGCGGGATCCATCCAGAATATCAAGGAAATCCCCGAGGACGTCAAAAAAGTTTTCGCCACGGCCCACGACATCTCTCCCGAATGGCACATCCGTATGCAGGCCGCGTACCAGCAGTTCACGGACAACGCCGTTTCCAAGACGATCAATTTTTCGCATGCGGCCACAAAGGAGGATGTCGAAAAGGCGTACAAGCTGGCCTATGGCTTGGGTTGCAAAGGGATTACGGTTTACCGGGACGGAAGCCGCGAAGATCAGGTGTTGAATATCACCAAGAAAGAGACGGCCCAGGCGGATGCAAAAACGGAGGTCCCGGAGAGGAATCTCTTGGGACACATCGAACCGAGACCCAGACCCGAGATGATGGTGGGGGAAACTTCGAAGGTCACCACGGGCTGCGGCAATCTGTACGTCACGGTCAATAGCGATGAGAAAAATGAGCCGTTTGAACTGTTCACCCAGATGGGCAAGGCCGGGGGATGCGCCGCGAGCCAGTTGGAGGCCTTGGGCCGGCTCACTTCTTTGGCATTGCGTTCCGGCGTGGAGACAAAGGAGATCATGGAGCAGCTGCATGGGATCCGTTGCCCTGTTCCTGCCTGGAACAAAGGGCGGCGTGTGCTTTCCTGCGCCGATGCCATTTCGCAGGTCTTGGAGCAGGTGATCAAAAGAGAAAAATCGGTTATTCAGGCCGAACAAAAAAAGATGCTGGTCAGCGTCGGTAAAAATGCGTCGGTCGCCATGGAAGCCAATGCCCATTTGAATATGGTGGGTGTCTGTCCCGATTGCGGCAATCCGCTTCATCATGAGGAAGGCTGTCTGAAGTGCCACGGATGCGGGTTTTCCCGCTGCTGAAAAAATTGTAGAACCTATCCCAAACCCTCTTAAAGAAGAGGCGCCCGCCACAGTTTTGTCCGACAAAGCCATGAGGGGGACTGCGATGGTGATGCCCCGTGAATTGATCAAAATCTCCGATGTGATTTGGGAGCTTCCTACGACGTTTCGTCAGGGTATGCGGGTGCCGGCTCGCATTTATGCCAGCGAGAAATTGATCAAAGAGATGGACGAGGCCGTCTTTGAACAGGCGGCCAATGTCGCGAAACTCCCCGGCATCGTGAAATACTCCTATTGCATGCCCGATGGGCATTGGGGGTACGGTTTTCCCATCGGCGGCGTGGCGGCGATGGACACCGAGACAGGCGTCATTTCTCCAGGCGGCATCGGGTTCGACATCAACTGCGGCATGCGTCTCGTCGCGACCAATCTCACCCACGATCAGATCCGTCCGCGTCTCACCAAATTGGTCGACAGGCTTTTCCAGTCGATCCCTTCCGGCGTCGGCGGTAAGGGGTTCATCAAGATTTCTAAAAATGAATTCAAACGGGTGGTCGAACAGGGTGCCCCGTGGTGCGTGAAACAGGGATACGGCTGGCAGGAGGATCTGGAGCGCACGGAGGAAAACGGCTGTATCCAGGGAGCGGATTGCGGGAAAGTCAGCGACAGGGCCATTGAGCGCGGACACAATCAGTTAGGCACGCTGGGTTCGGGAAATCATTATCTGGAGATCCAGGTGGCCAAACCGGAAAATATTTTCGACCACAAACTTGCCGCGGCCTTCGGGATCACTAAACCCGACCAGATCGTCGTCATGTTCCATTGCGGCAGCCGAGGTTTCGGTCATCAAGTAGCGACGGATTATCTGCAGATCTTTTTGAAAGTCATGCGCGGCAAATACGGGCTGGAGGTTGAAGACCGAGAACTTGCTTGCGCGCCGTTTAATTCTCCCGAGGGGCAGGACTATTTCAAAGCCATGAAGTGCGCTGTCAATATGGCCTTTGCCAACCGTCAAGTGATTTTGCACAAGATCCGTGAGGTCTTTTCCGAGGTCTTTGGCCGCAGTCCCCAGGATCTGGGGATGCACCAGGTCTATGACGTGGCGCACAATATCGCGAAATTGGAGACGCATGTCGTCGACGGTAAGAAGCGCCGGCTCTTGGTCCACCGCAAAGGATCCACGCGGGCCTTCGGTCCGGGGATGGAGGGGATCCCTGAGATTTATCAAAAGACCGGCCAGCCGGTCATCATCGGCGGGAGCATGGAAACCGGCTCCTATTTATTGGCGGGGGTGGAAGGAAGCAAAGAAACCTTCCATTCCACCGCCCACGGCAGCGGCCGGACCATGAGCCGTACCAAGGCCAGGAAGATGTTTCATGGCCAAGAACTGCAGGAACAGATGCGTCAGCGCGGGATTTACGTGCATACGGCCTCTTATTCCGGCCTGGCGGAGGAGGCTGGTTCGGCCTATAAGAACATTGACGATGTGACCACCGCGACCGAATTGGCCGGCATCAGTCAGAGGGTAGTGCGGTTTGTGCCGATTGGGAATGTGAAGGGATGATATGCCCTATCATTATCTTGACGACATTGCGATTGCGGACGTCGCCTTTCAGGCCAGCGGCCGGACGATGGAGGAGCTCTTCATCGCCGCCGCTGATGCCACCTTGAACGTCATGATCGAGGATTTAGAAAGCATCGCCGACCGGCAAAGATGTTCCGTCTCCCTTGAGAATGACAGCCTGGAGATGCTGCTTTTGAATTTTCTCCAGGAGATTATCTATTATAAGGACGCCGAGGAATTGTTGCTGCGTTTCAAAAATGTTGTGATCAACCGGCGGGATGGCCAGTTGATATTGACGGCACAGGCCTATGGCGAAAATCTCAACCGCCAAAAACACGGGATGAGGACGGATGTCAAGGCCGTGACTCTTCATCGGCTGAGTGTTCAGGCAACGGACAACGGGTGGGAAGCCGTCGTTGTTCTCGATGTATAGAAATCCTCAGGTGAAGGCAATGGAAATTTATATCGGCACATCAGGATACAGTTATCCGCATTGGGCCAAGGGTGTCTTTTATCCGTCGGGATTGGGCGATGACCAATGGCTGGAATTTTACAGCCGGCAGTTCAATGCGGTTGAATTGAACGTCACTTTTTACCAGCTTCCCGACGCGGCCATGGCCGGGACGTGGCAGAAAACAACGCCGAAAGAGTTCCGGTTTGTGGTCAAGGGATCTCGCTTCATCACCCATATCCAACGGTTGAAAGACGTTGAGGAATCTCTCATACTGCTGTTGGAGAATATGGCGCCGTTGAAATCGAAGATCAGCGCCTTTTTATGGCAATTGCCGCCCGGCTTTAAAAAAGACTATCAGAGGCTTAAAGAATTCTGTCACCTTTTAAAAAAAATGAATGACTTCCCGCACGCCAGGCATGTGTTCGAGTTCATGGACCCGAGCTGGTTTGATGAAGAGGTTTATGCCCTGTTGAAAGACTTACGGTATTGTCTGTGTTTCGCCGATTCACCGGAGAAGATCGGCGATGAGGTGTTGACGACGGATTTTGTTTACCTGCGGTTTCACGGGGGGGCTGTTCTTTTTGACTCGAATTATTCGTACGGGGAACTGCAATCCTGGGCCGATAAGGTTGCAGGTTTCAAGGGACGGGTCAAAACCGTCTATGCTTTTTTCAGTAATGATGCCAATGGATATGCTGTCTTGAACGCCCAGAGGTTTCGTCTTTACCTGCTAGAAAAGAAATTGTGAGGGGGATATGAAACAGGATCACGCGCTTTTGATTGTCGATGTGCAAAACGATTTCTGCCCCAACGGCGCCCTGGCGGTGGCGGACGGCGACACGGTGGCGGCTGTTCTGAACAAGTATATCGCGGTCTTTGTAAAACAGGGTTCGCTGGTCATTGCTTCACGGGACTGGCATCCTAAGAAGACAAAGCATTTCAAGGACTTCGGAGGTCTCTGGCCCGCGCATTGCGTGGCGAATACCCCGGGCGCCGCGTTTCATCCCGTCCTGAAATTGCCCGCGCGAACAATCGTCGTGTCCAAAGGAATGGACCCGGACAAGGACAGCTATTCGGCCTTCCAGGCCGTCGACGAACGGGGACGGCCGTTACCCGATATATTGAAAGACGCGGGTGTTAAAGAACTCTGGATCGGCGGGCTGGCCACGGATTACTGCGTGAAGGCCTCGGTCCTGGACGGGTTGAAACATTTCCGCGTGAATCTGCTCATGGATGCGATCAAGGGAGTTGATCTGAATCCCGGCGATTCGAGAGAAGCTTTGGAGGAGATGACCAAAGCCGGTGCGGTCAAGATGACCCTCAAAGAATTGGAAGCGATCAGAGAATGAGTGTCAGGAATTCCAGCGAGAGTCTCAAAGTCGACCTCTACGAACTGACGATGGCCGCCGGGTATTTCCAGAACAAGGTCGATACCATCGCCACCTTTGAACTTTCCTGCCATACGATGCCGGAGAACCGGTCGTTCCTGGCCGCCTGCGGCCTGGAGCAGGCGGTGGAATATATCCTGAATCTGCGTTTTGAGGATGAGGATATCGCGTTCCTGAAAAGTCTTCCGGTTTTCCGCGGCGTCAAAAGTGGTTTCTTTGATTATCTGAAAAGTTTTAGATTCACCGGTGATGTCTGGGCCATGCCGGAGGGAGAGATTTTTTTCGCGCGTGAGCCGGTCATTCAGATTGAGGCGCCGATCATTGAGGCACAGATTTTGGAGACTTATCTTTTATCGGTCTTGAACATTGAGACTTTGGTGGCCACCAAAGCGGCGCGGGTCGTCGGCGCCGCGTGCGCCGACGGCGTCGCGCGCGGGGTCATTGACTTCGGTTCCCGCCGGGCGCACGGACCCGAGGCGGGTGTTCTGGCGGCGCGGGCGGCGTATATCGGGGGATGTCTGGGAACGTCTAATGTTTATGCGGGCCGGCAGTTCGGGATCCCCGTCTATGGAACTATGGCGCATTCGTGGGTGGAGGCCTTTGATTCGGAGGAAGAGTCGTTTGAAAAATATCACGCGGTATTCCCGGAAAATACGGTGTTACTCGTTGATACTTACGACACCGTTGGGTGCGTGGGTAAGGTCGTGAAGATGCCTTTGCGTGAAAAACTTAAAGGCGTGCGCCTGGACAGCGGCGATCTAAGAACGCTTTCTAAAAAAGTACGGGAAGTTTTGGATAAAGCCGGTTTGCCGCACGTCAAAATCCTGGCCAGCGGCAACTTGAACGAATACAAAATCGCTGAGCTTATCCGGGCTCAAGCGCCTATTGATCTGTTCGGCGTGGGGACCGATATGGCGACGTCCCGCGATTACCCGGCGCTCGATCTGACGTACAAGCTCGTGCAGGTTCAGGAAAAGAACGGGACGATCAACTATAAATCCAAGACCAGCCCGCAGAAAGAAACCATTCCCGGCAAAAAACAGGTGTTCCGGAGGTATGCCAAGAACGGTTTGATGGAAGAAGACCATGTGGGATTGTTTGGACAAAAATCTCCTTCCGGGACACAACCGCTCTTAAGGCAGATTATCCGCAAAGGGGCATTGGTAGAGCCGCTGGCCGCTTTGGGCGATATCCGAGAATATACCCGGCAAAGGCTCTCTCTTTTGCCGCCGTCTTTCTTGCGTTTGGATACGCACAGCACGTTTCAACCAAGATATACAGATGAGATCATGCGGTTGACCAAAAAATCAGGTGCCACGGGCGTAAGCCCGTGAGGCTCCACCATGAGTAGAAAAAAAATACTTGTCGTCGAAGACGATCCGCATATCCTCAAGTTGATTCAATATAACTTGGAGAAGGCCGGGTTCGAGTGCTGGGCGGCGGCCGCGGGGGATCAAGCCTTCGAAGTTCTGGATCGCCAGAGGGTCGACTTGATCGTCCTGGATATCATGCTGCCGGGCATGGACGGCTTTGAGCTGTGCAAGGAAATCAAGAAAAAAGAGAGTTGGGCTTCCATTCCCATTCTGATTTTGACGGCGCGCTCTGAGGAGATAGACCGGGTCTTGGGCCTTGAACTGGGCGCCGATGATTATATGGTCAAGCCCTTCAGCCCGCGGGAACTGGTCCTGCGGATCAAGGCCATTTTGAGGCGCGGGGAATCCAAAGACACGGCATCGCGGGAAATCCTGTCGATCGGTAAGCTCACGGTGGATAGGTCCCGGCATAAAGTCACGGTCAACAGCCGCGAGGTTCTTCTCACGCCGATGGAATTCAAACTCCTTGTCCTTTTGATGGAACGCCGCGGCCGCATGCAGTCGCGCGAACGTCTTTTGAATGACGTGTGGGATATCAACGCCGATGTGACGACCCGTACCGTGGACACCCACGTCAAGAGCCTCCGTCGGAAATTGGGCAAGATGGGCAAATGCGTTGAAACCATCCGGGGCCACGGCTACCGGTTTTCCGAGGGGGCGGACGCGTGCGATTGAACCTCCGTTATAAAATCGCCTCTTTTTTAATTTCCAGGTCATTGCGGGAAATCGCGGCGTGGGCGCAGGCCGTTACCGGCGGGGATCTTTCCAAGAGGATTTCTATCACCGCTCGTGATGAGATGGGAGAACTGGCCGATTCGCTCAATTCGATGTCCCAGCGGATTCAATCGAGGATGGAAGGGTTTATCGCGGACAAATCCAGGCTCGAGGCGGTTTTTTTAAGCATGTTCGACGGCGTGATGATCATTGACCGCAAAGGGGCCATCATCCTGATGAATCGGACGCTCAAGGAGTTTTTACGCGTTGAACAGGATGTGGCGGGCAAAAAACCGCTGGAGGTGATTCGAAACATCGAAATCCAGGAGATCGTCGATAAAGTCTTGAATCTCAACAGCCGTTTTGAGTCCAGGGAAATCACCGTTTTGATTCATCCCATGAAATTCCACGAGATGAATCAGCGGGAGGAGAAGATCCTTCTTGTCCACGCCACGCCTGTGTTCCGGGAGCAAAGGTGCGACGGCGCGGTTTTGGTTTTCCACGATATCACCGAACTGCGGCGGCTCGAACAAGTCCGCCGGGATTTTGTGGCCAATGTCTCTCATGAACTGAGAACCCCCGTCTCGACCATCCAGGGCTATGCCGAGACCCTGCTGGAAGGGGCGCTGGAAGACAAGGCGCACGCGAAGGAATTTCTCAGGATCATTTATGACGACGCCGAGCGGCTGTCCAAACTGATCAATGACCTCCTGGATTTGTCCCGCGTTGAATCGGGTCAGTGGAAAATGATGCCGCGGGAAAGCGCTTTGGAACCTGTCGTGGACAAGATATTGGCGGCCGTTAAAAATCAGGCTGACAGCAATGCCGTCCGTCTGCTCAAAGATGTCCCGAAAGACTTGCCTAAAGTCAGGATGGATGAGGACAGCATCGCCCAAGTGCTGGTTAATCTGGTGGAAAACGCCGTGAAATATAATCAACATGGCGGTTACGTCAAAGTCAGCGCCCGCGCCACGGACGGTTACGTTGAGGTCAGCGTCGAGGACACAGGCATTGGCATTCCTCAGGAGGATATCCCAAGAATTTTTGAGCGGTTTTACCGTGTGGACAAGGCGCGTTCGCGCGA
>CAYIQK010000026.1:0-13421 GCA_964365515.1 uncultured Planctomycetales bacterium
CGGCAGGTTGTTGACACCAATGACCAGAAGGTGGTGCGCGTCAATGACGTTCATCTTTTGAAGGTGGACCAGCAGTTGTATCTGGCGCATGTGGATGTGGGGCCGCGCGGACTCATCCGCCGGCTGGGATGGAGCGGATTCGTCGATGCCTGCCTTCGCTGGCTGGCGCCGCGCTCTCCTTTTTTGCGGCAGGAGGAACTGCTCTCTTGGAAAAATACTCATGTCCTGACGGTGGGCCGGGGTTCCAGTGTCTTGCGTTCCGACATCACCCGTAAAAAGCTGGCCAAAATTCCAACAATGGATTTGGCTGACATTATGGAAGATCTCAATATTTTTGAGAAACTCTCACTTTTCAAAATTTTTACCCCGGACATGCAAAGGAAGATTTTTACCGATATGACGCTTCAGCAGAAAGAAGAACTCATTGATCATCTGACGGACAAAGAATCTGGCAATCTCGTTGAGAATATTCCCGCCGATGAGGCGGTGGATCTGCTGAATCACCTGCCTCAGGAAAAAGCATTTCAACTGATGCGCTCGATGACTCCGGATGTCTCTCGAAGACTGCGCATGCTTTTGGGCTTTGCCCGGAACTCCGCCGGGGGTCTCATGACCACGGAATATTTGAGCGTCGGCGAAGGGGCGCTGGTCAAGGACGCCGTCCAGAAAATCAAGGATAACGTCGACTATCCGGGCAATATCATTTCGATTTATGTCGTTGATCAGAACAATCAGTTTCTGGGGGCCACGTCTTTGAGGCGGTTTCTCAATGCCGAGGCGCAAATGCCGCTTATCGAGACATGTTACCCTAAGAAGGTTTTTGTGCGCACGGATGACAGCATGGAGGAAGTCGCCCTTCTTCTGGAGAAATACAAGCTTTCCTCCATCCCTGTCCTCAATGACGAAGGCGTTCTGCAGGGTGTCGTCACAAGCGACGATGTGATGGAGGAGTTGATCTCCCTGGCGTGGAAAAAGTATAAGGATCAGTTGTAGGGGAAAGACCGCGCCGCTTCAAAGGGACAGGGGGATCTATTTGTCTATGAAAAAGATATGGCAGATCATCAAGAATTTTCCGCCGGTGAGAAACCTCCTGCTTTTTCTGGCCGTCATGGGCCCCGGCGTCATCACGGCCAATGTCGATAACGACGCCGGCGGCATCGCCACCTATTCTCTGGCGGGGGCCCATTTCGGATACGGTCTTTTGTGGTCGTTTCTCCCGATCACAGTGGCCCTGATCATCATCCAGGAGATGTGCGCGCGCATGGCGGTGGCCACCGGCAAGGGGCTTGCCGATCTCATCCGGGAAAACTACGGCGTGAAGGTGACTTTTTATCTGATGTTCGTCCTGTTTTTTGTCAATCTGGCCAATGTGATGGCGGAATTTTCCGGCATCGCGGCAAGTCTTGAAATCTTTCATATCAGCAAATTCATCTCTGTTCCTTTGTCGGCGTTTTTTGTGTGGATGCTGGTTGTCAAAGGGACATACAAATCGGTTGAGAAGGTGTTTTTGTCCGCCTGCCTTTTTTATGTCGCCTACGTGATCTCCGGTTTCATCGCTTCTCCGGACTGGCATGATGTTTTCGTCCAGACGGTGCATCCGCGCATGAAATGGAATTTTGATTACACTCTCATGCTGGTGGGTCTTGTGGGAACGACGATCGCGCCATGGATGCAATTTTATCTGCAGGCCTCCATTGTCGAGAAGGGCATGACCGCGGAGGAATACAAACACATCCGGCTGGACGTCGTCAGCGGCTGTATCATCGCTCCTGTCGTTGCCTTCTTCATTGTGGTGGCGTGCGCCGCGACTCTTTTTCAGTCCGGCGTGATCGTGAAGTCCGCGCAGGATGCGGCGCTGGCCTTGGAGCCTTTGGCCGGTGAATACGCGAAATGGTTGTTTGCCTTCGGGTTGTTCAATGCGTCCATCTTCGCGGCTTCCGTCCTTCCGCTTTCAACGGCCTATTGTTTCTGCGAGGGGATGGGATGGGACGCCGGGGTCAACAAACGTTTCCAAGAGGCGCCGCAGTTTTTTGGACTTTACGCATTCATGATTGCCGCGGGAGCGGGGATTGTGCTTTGGCCCGGGTTCCCTTTTCTGGAGGTGATGTATTTTTCTCAAGTGGGTAACGGCATTCTGCTTCCCTTCATCCTCATCTTTATGCTTTCTCTTGTCAACAACAGGCAGATCATGGGAGAGTTCACCAACACCCGAAGGTTGAATGTGATCACGGTGATCACGGTCGTGGTTGTGATTATGATCACGTTGTCGATGATCATTTTTACGTTGTTGGAATGTTTTTGGTAGCTCGTCGGTATTTTGCGTGTATGCTTTGCCGCTGTGAAGAAATTTTTTTAAAAAATATTGACATGGCAAGGCGTGTGTGTTAAAAAAAAATGTAAACTTAAGTTTTGTTGAGCATTGTCACCGGTTGAGCTGTCTTGTGAAGGAGAATCGTTCAAATTGAAAACAACTAAATCAGGAGATGAAGGAACCTGCTAAAAGAGCACAAGGTTCCTTTTTTATTGAACAATGGGCAAGATCGTTGGACTGACATACGACCTCAAAACAGACTGGGCATCGGGAGGCAATGACCCTCAAGATGCTAACGCGGAATTTGATAAGCCGCAGACCATCGAACGGATTGTCCTCGCTTTGAGCCGTGGCGGGCATACTGTCCGCAAGATAGGAAATGTCTTGAATCTTCTCTCCCGGATCGATAGTCTGGGTGTTGATATCGTTTTCAATATCTGCGAGGGGCAGGGGGGCCGCAACCGTGAGTCGCAGGTGCCGGTTCTTCTGGACATCAAAGGGATCCCTTACGTGGGGGCCGACGGTTTGACGCTGGGGATCACTCTCGATAAAATCGTGGCCAAGCAGATATTCCAGGCCGAAGGGGTGCCGACGGCGCCTTATTTCGTTGCCACCAATACGGATGATCTCGATCGGAGCAACACCATCGGTTATCCGCTCATCGTCAAGACCTCGCACGAAGGGACATCCAAGGGGATCACCATCAGCTCGCGTGTGGCCGACAGGGAAGGGTTGAGACGCCAGGTGCATATTGTCAATACGCAGTATCATCAGCGCGCCCTTGTCGAGAAATTCATCAAGGGAACGGAATTCACCGTGGCTGTTTTGGGCAATGAGAATCCGGAGGCCATGCCTGTCGTCCAGATCAGCATGGACGGCGATATCAATCTGGGGGATCGGTTTTATTCCTCGGAACGCATTACGGCCTCAAGCACCTTGCGTTACGTCTGCCCGGCCCAGATTCCGGATCGCCTCTCGAGGTGCCTGCAAGAGGTGGCGGTGCGGGCCTATCAGAGCGTCGGTTGCCGCGATTTTGGCCGCGTGGATTTCCGCGTTGACGAAGACGGGAACCCGTATGTCTTGGAGATCAATCCTTTGCCAAGTTTGTCGGAAGAGGATGTTTTCAATATTTTTCCCAATGTGATCGGGACCAGCTATGACGCGGTTCTCAACAAGATTCTCGATTTTGCTTTGGAAAGATGCGGTTTGTTAGAACGTCAGGGGTGCGAAGCCTCCCCGTTAGGGGGGTGCGAAGGGATTTCCCGGGATCATGCTCCGGAGTGCTCCTGCACCTTGTCGTCTGAGGACATCCAATGAGCCCATTGAATACCGTTGTCAAGGAGTTACCGGTGCAAGGCCATGTTTTAACTCAGCCGGCTGTCAGATTAACGGCTAAAGAAAACCGCGTCATCAGTTTTTTCAATGCCACGCCGCTGGATTGGGAGGATTGGCGCTGGCAGCTGCGGCATCGCATCTGTTCGAAAGAGGTTTTGGAGAAAATCATCAGTCTAACCCCCAATGAGATCAACGGGATTGAGAAAAGCGGCAAGAAGCTGACGATGTCCATCCCTCCTTATTTTGCCAGCCTGATCGATCCTGATGATCCGAAATGTCCCATCCGCCGTCAGTGCATCCCGCAGGATTTCGAACTGGAAATATCCCCCGAGGAGATGAGTGATCCCTGCGGTGAGGAGAAGCATTCGCCCACGCACGGGCTCGTCCACCGTTATCCGGATCGAGCGTTATTTTTAGTCAACGAGATGTGCGCCATGTACTGCCGGTACTGCACGCGTTCCCGTATGGTGGGTGACGGCCATCGCACTTTGAGCATGGAAACGTACGATGCGGCCTTCGAGTACATCCGGGCCCACAAAGAGATCCGCGACGTCTTGATCTCCGGCGGCGATCCCCTGACATTGGGCGATCGCGTGCTGGAACACATTATCAAGACTTTGAAGTCCATCCCTCACGTGGAATTTGTGCGTATCGGCACCAGGGTTCCTGTGACCCTGCCGCAGAGGATCACATTTGAACTGGTCAATATGCTCAAGAAATACAGCCCCATATGGATGAGCATCCATTTCACTCATCCGAAGGAGATCACCAAGAGAGTCAAATTCGCCTGCGATCTATTGGCTGACAGCGGTATTCCTTTAGGCAGTCAGACCGTTTTGCTCAAAGGGATCAATGACAAACCGTCGATCATGAAGAAGTTGATGCACGAATTGCTCAAAATCAGGGTGAGGCCTTATTATATCTATCAGTGCGATCCGATCCTGGGATCCAAGCATTTTCGTACCCCTGTGTCGGTGGGGATTGAAATCATGGAAAAGCTGCGCGGACACACAACCGGGTACGCGGTTCCCGCCTTTGTCATTGACGCCCCCGGCGGCGGCGGCAAGATTCCCATCGGGCCGCAGTATCTGGTCTCCCACGAGAACGGCCGTTATGTCTTGCGCAACTACGCCGGCGAGCAGTTTGTCTACCAGGATCCTGTCTGAAGTATCTCATCCGACATTTCCTCAAACGGTTTTCAGAAAATTGACGCCCTCTCAGGGCTGTGGTATGATACTCCCCACACAAGGGAGGCATCTGATGAAGAAAGTCGAAGCGATTGTCCGTAAAGAGAAATTTAACGAGATTTATGCCGTTCTTGAGAAGTCCGGCATAGGGGGGATGACCGTATCCGAGGTCAAAGGGTTCGGCCGTCACCGCAACGGGCTTAAGGACAAGATCAAGATAGAGATTTACGCGGATGAATTTCAGGTGGATAAGGTCGTCGACCTGATCAGGCAGGTGGCCAGGACCGGCACGACGGGAGACGGGAAAATCGCCATTTTCAACATGGAGAATCTTTACCGTATCCGCACCGGCGAGCAGGGGGCCGGCGCCATATGATTTTTGAAAATGTAGATTAAAATTTGTTGTCAGGAGTCGGGGGGATTGTGATAAATTGATTTCCGAAAATCTTAGAAGTAGTCGGGTCTGGGGAGAAATCCCCGGAGGTTTTGGTGATGGTCGGGCCGCCATCTGAATAAAATTCAGACGGCGGTTTCTTTTTTTTGAGCAAATTACGGATATGAAAATAACCTTACGGCTCATATTTTCGTTAGTCGCTATCGTGGCCATGGTTGCCTTTTCTTTTTCGTTCTGGCAGGCGCGGCAGGAAGAGGTGCGTCTTAAGAATGAACTTGAAAGACGGGCCAACATTCTCGCGGATAGTTTGAAAATGTCAGTCGAACCGTTATTAACGACGGACGCGACACAATATCTCCAGCGCATTGTTGAAAAGTTCTCCAATCGGGAAAAGTTGGTTGGAATTGCCATCCACGATATTCAAGAGAACCTCATCCTGGCATCCAAAGGGCTTCAATCCAGGATGCAGACCAATCCCAAGTTGATTGCGCATAACATTCAGGAGGTTGAAAGACTTAACACCGAGTACGGCGAATTTATTGGATTAGGAAAAGAACAGTTGCACGCTTATTCGGTTCCGTTATCAACTGAAGAGAAGACCAGTCACGTTTTAACGATTTTTCATGACGCGGCGTATATCCAGGATCGTGTGCGCAGAATTTGGCTGAATAGTTTTTGGCGGGCTTCGATACAAGCTTTTCTCATTACCCTCGCGACGACGCTTCTGGTCTACCTCAATATCATGACTCCGATCAAGAAGACGACTGAGTGGATTAAAAAAGTCCGGCAAGGGGAGCCGTCGGAGAAATTAGATCCCAAAGGGCAGCTTCTTTTAGGGCCGTTAGCGAATGAAATCACAAAGATGGCCAAGAGTCTGGAAATGGCCAGGCTTTCCGCGGAGGAAGAGGCGCGGTTGCGGCATACAACGGAATCCCGTTGGACGCCGGAGCGGCTCAAAGAGTTTGTCCGTGAAAGATTGCAAGGCCGTCCGCTTTTTGTGGTTTCAAACCGTGAGCCGTATATGCACATCAAGAAGGGAAAGGACATTGAGTATATTGTTCCGGCGAGTGGGCTTGTGACGGCGATTGAACCGGTGTTAAAGGCATGCGGAGGCACTTGGATCGCCCAAGGAAGCGGCAATGCCGACCGAGAAACAGTTGATAAGGACGATAAATTAAAAGTCCCGCCGGAAGAGCCGCAATATATCTTAAAAAGGGTTTGGGTGGACAAGGAATTGGAGGAGGGGTTTTATTCCGGTTTTTCCAACGAAGGGTTATGGCCGCTTTGCCATATTGCCCATACCCGGCCGATTTTCCGTGCCGTTGATTGGTCCGCATATATGGCGGTGAATAAAAAATTTGCCCTGGCGGTTCTTAAAGAATTGGAAGGAATCCCCGAACCCAACGTCCTTATCCAAGATTATCATTTTGCCTTGCTTCCCGGAATGATTAAGTCCCAGAGACCGGATGCGCGTGTGGCGATCTTTTGGCATATCCCCTGGCCTAACCCGGAATCATTCGGCATCTGTCCCTGGCAAAAAGAGATTTTACAGGGAATGCTCGGCGCCGATATCGTCGGATTCCATACGCAGTTTCATTGCAATAATTTTATTGAGTCGGTGGATCGGTTTTTGGAGTCACGCATTGATTATGAGCATTTTACGGTGAACCGGGAAGGACATACGTCTTGGATCAAACCTTTTCCCATCAGTATTGATTTCAATCCCGCCAATGGTGTTTCTCCGGAAACCAAGGTCAACAAACAAAGCTTCTTGAAGAAATACAATATCCACGCGGATTACCTTGGCGTGGGTGTTGATCGTCTGGATTATACAAAGGGAATCGTTGAGCGATTTCGCGCGGTGGAGCATTTTCTTGAAGAAAATCCGCGCTATGTCGGGAAATTTACTTTTGTTGAATTGGGGGCCCCCAGCCGGACCATGATTCCCAAATATAAGACTTTCATCGATGATGTCGTCCATGCCGCTGAGCAGATCAATTTGCGTTTCCAAAATAAGGAATGGCAGCCGATCCTTTTTTTTATGAAACATCATAGCCACGAAGAAATCTTGCCTTTTTATCAGGCCGCGGATGTTTGTTTGGTCACCTCATTGCATGATGGGATGAATCTGGTTGCCAAAGAGTTTGTATCAGCGCGGGATGATGAAAAAGGCGCCTTGATTTTAAGCCAGTTTACCGGAGCGGCCCGTGAATTGAAGGATGCTCTCATTGTCAATCCTTACGATATTGGGCAAATGGCTGAAGCCATAAAGGTTGCCTTGGAGATGCCATTATCTGAGCAAGAAGAAAAGATGCGGCGGATGAGAAGCATGATTAAGGATCACAACATCTATCGCTGGGCCAGCGAATTGGTCGGAGAATTGGCCCAGGTTCGGCTGGAAAAATCGTAGCCTATATCGGGGCGATTGAAGGATTATGAAATATTTTTTTAAGGACTGGAAGAGGATCAAGAAAGCGGCGGGCGCTAAAGAGGTCATGCTTTTTTTAGATTACGACGGAACATTGACGCCGATAGCGCCGACCCCTTCGCAGGCGCTTATACCGCCGGAAGTTAGGAAAACACTTCTTGAGTATTCCAAGACTCCAAGTTGTTCATTGGCCGTTGTCAGCGGCCGCGCCCTGCGCGACATAAAAAAGATGGTCGGCGTGCCTGGTATCTTTTATGTGGGAAATCATGGTTTTGAGATTGAAGGGCCCGGTATTTTCTTTGAGAATTTGATGACGCTGGACGTCAAGGCGGTCATGGAAAAGATCAAGGAGGATTTGAAAAAGAAATTCAGCGGCATAGAAGGCGTGTTCCTGGAAGACAAATATTTTACGTTCAGCGTTCATTACCGTTTGGCGCAAATCAGCCGGGAACCGTTGGTTAAAAGAATCCTTAAGGAGGTCTGTAGGCCGTTTCTCAGGAGAAAAAAGATAAAGATGAGTTTTGGGAAGAAGGTTGTTGAGGTCAGGCCGCCTTTGGCGTGGGATAAGGGCAATGCCGTTTTGTGGCTTTTGGCGAAACGCCGTTATGCTTTGAGGGGAAAGGACGTCTTGCCTGTCTGCGTGGGTGATGATGCGACGGATGAGGATGTTTTCCAGGCTCTCAAAGGCAAGGGGATAACAATTGTTGTCGGCAGGAACAAGAAATCCGCGGCTAGGTATTATGTGGAAAGCCCTTCGGAGGTGCACCGGCTGATCGCGCAGATTTTGGACTTGAAGAGAATCATAAAGATATGAAGCCATCCGTGAAGGCAAAAGAGCCGTTTTGTTTTTATACGCGCCTGCATCTTTCGGAATTGACGGGCCTGAAGGCCTCAACGCTGGAGGAACTTCTGGAGCGCCTTAAGGATGTCCCCGGCGCCTCCATTTATCATCATACGCACCGGTTTTTGCAGCAGCACCAGTTTTTGTCGCCGGAACCCCCCAATGATTTCGCCTATTGGGCCGCGACCGTCTTAGGGGAAGAGAAACTGGCGGAGAGATTATCCAGCATCGACACGATTCAATATCCTACGATCCGTGCCCTGCGGGAGAAAATCATTGCCGTGATTCAGGATTATCTTAAAGACCATCCCGCGGCCCGCCGGAAATTTGCCGATGAGGGGGAGGAATTCCATTTTATCAAAGCGGTCAGCTTTGTCCTGCCGACTCATTTTGAGGCGCACAGCCTTGAGGCCTTCGCGGATATTTTAGAAAAAATCACGGTGGATTCGATCTATTACCATATCTTCGAGGCGCGTCTGCGGCTTGAAAGGGGTATGAACGATTTTTCCAACTGGATCCAAAATTCCCTCGGCGATCAAAAGACGGCTGGGGCAATTTCCAGATTGGACCCTTACACCTATTCGATGGAAGACTTGAGGGAAAAGATAATCAAGATAGTAAGATTTGAACTGATTGCCTATGCCGCGGATAGATGAATACATCCCCATTGTCGGACAGTCGGTTGTCGATGACTTAATGCTCCTGGCCGAGAAACTGCGCGAGAGAACCGTTCAGCATATCAATTCGACCGCCGTCGGCGGCGGGGTCGCCGAGATTTTAAGCCGGATGGTTCCTCTCTTGAATGAGTTGGGGGTGAACACAAAATGGGACGTGATCAAAGGCGGGGCGCAGTTTTACGAAGTCACGAAGAAATTCCATAACGTCCTTCACGGACGCGACGAAGAGATTACCCCGCGGGATTTTGATGTTTTTCTGGAGACGAGCCGGCAGAATATAGAGGAAATGAATATATGCGGAGATATCGTATTCGTCCATGATCCCCAGCCCATTGCTCTGATACGAAAAAAAAGCGGCAACAAATGGATTTGGCGCTGTCACGTGGATGTGTCGCATCCCCACGCCGAGGTGTGGCGGTTCCTGAACGATTATATCGCCGGTTATGACGCGGCTGTTTTTTCGGCGCCCGCTTTCGCTCAAGAATTACCGATACGCCAATTTCTCATCGCTCCGTCCATTGATCCTTTGAGCGATAAAAATAAAGAATTGCCGGCCGAAATAATGGAAGCGGTGTTAAACAAGTATAATATCGTGCCGGATAAACCAATCATTACCCAGATTTCGCGTTTTGACCGGCTCAAAGATCCACTCGGTGTTATCGAGGCTTATCGGCTGGTCAAACGGTATAACGACTGCCAACTGATCTTGGCGGGCGGCGGCGCCAGCGATGACCCTGAGGGCGTCAAGGTCCTGGAAGAGGTTAAGGAAAAGGCCGGCGGCGATCCGGATATCCATATTTTGTTGCTGCCGCAGAATGATATCGAGGTCAACGCCCTGCAGAGGGCTTCCACGGTCATCGTTCAAAAATCGCTCAAAGAAGGGTTTGGGTTGACGGTCTCGGAGGCCTTGTGGAAGGCCAAGCCGGTCGTCGCCTCCAGGGTCGGAGGGATTCCACTGCAAGTGACGCATAAATTCTCAGGGTTGTTGTGCGATTCCGTCGAGGGGGCGGCTTTTGCCGTCAAACAGCTTTTAAACGCTCCAGCCTACGCGAAAAGACTGGGTGAAAACGGGCGGGAGCATATCCGCCGCAATTTTCTTCTGACGCGTCATTTGAAGGAGTATATGCTGTTGTTTTTGTCGCTATATCATGCCGAGGATGTCGTTTACCTGTAGAGGAAGGAGCAGAGGAACTATGAGATTGAAAGAAGATATTTTTAGGATGAAAGAGATGATGAACAGATTGCGCAATTACTTTATCTCCGGGCTGGTTGTGTTTTTGCCGCTGGCCGCGGATCCCCGCCTGCGCGAACAAACCAAAAGAAAATTATGCAATGTCTTTGTCCCCCAGCTCTCCGGGGCCGGTGACGGGTTTCACCATCTTGGTTTCCAAAGAAGAGATCATTTTCACTGATATCAGTATCGAAGATGCCTTCAAATTCATCGTTTCAGGGGGCACTGCAAGTCCGATTTTATAAATGCGCGTCACGCGCGCGTCAAATAAAAAATATTTACATTTCAAGGAATTATCATATAATATCACAGCATTGTGGCAGTTCGATGGTTTCAACCGGCAAACAATATTCAGCAACCCTCAAAAGGTGGTGAGTCGATCATGATCGAGGTCAAGATTTCGGATCCGCACAGCTTCGAAAAGGCCATGAGGATTTTTAAGAAGGCCTGTCAGAAAGATGGTTTTATGATGGAGTTGAAGGAGCGGCGGTTTTTCAGCAAGCCTTCGGAGAAAAGGCGTTTCAAAGGCAAAATTCGATAACCTAAATCATTTCCTAGTGTTGGAAAAGAAAAGGTCAATCAGAAAGGCAAGCATGAAATCAATGACGCTTGCCTTTCTTTTTTTCTGCCCTTGAAGATTAAAAATCCATGCCTGTACGGCCAAAGAAAATTGCTGTTCTTGTTGAGGACCTTTATCAGGTTCTTGAGGTCTGGTATCCCATTTTGAGGCTCAGGGAAGAAAACATCGAGACCAAAGTCGTCGGGACGGGGACCAAAGAGATTTACGCCAGTAAAGAAGGGTATCCCGTCAAGGCGGATGTCTCCATTGACCAGATTGATCCGAAGGACTTTGACGGTGTCATTATCCCCGGCGGATACGCCCCCGATATCCTACGGCGTTACGTCCGGGTGGTGGATTTCGTCAGAGAGCTTCACCGCGCCGGCAAGGTTGTCGCCGCCATCTGCCACGGAGGGTGGCTTCTGGTTTCCGCCGACATCGTGAAGGGACGCAAGGTCACATGCTTTTTTGCCATCAAGGATGATCTCATGGCAGCAGGGGCGGATTATGTCGACAGGGAAGTTGTCGTCGACGGCAATATCATCACCTCCAGAAAACCGGAGGATTTAACTGCCTTTGTGAAAGAAATTATAAATAAAGTTAAAGGTGATAGGTTAAAATGTTAAAAGTCAAACGAGCCCTTATCAGCGTTTCCGAGAAAAAAGGAATTTTGGCCTTTGCCAAGGGCTTGCACGCCTTGGGCGTTGAAATTCTCTCAACCGGAGGCACCGCCCGTCTGCTCAAAGACGCGGGGATTCCCGTCGTTGAGGCCTGCGACTACACGGGCTTTCCGGAGATACTGGATGGGAGAGTTAAGACGCTTCATCCGAAGATTCACGGCGGACTTCTGGCCGTCAGAGAGAAGCCCGAGCACATGGAACAGCTCAAAGCGCACAATATCGGTTTGATTGATATGGCGGTTGTGAATCTTTATCCTTTCGGAAATGTCATCAAAAGAGAGAATGTCGGCCTGGATGAGGCCCTGGAGAATATCGACATCGGCGGCCCATCGATGCTGCGTTCGGCGGCCAAGAACTTCAAGAACGTGGCCGTGATCTGCAACCCCAACCGGTACGAGGAGATCGTCAAAGAGCTCAATACAAACAGCGGTCTTCTTTCCGACTCGGTTTTGTTTCATCTGGCGGTGGAGGCATTCGAACACACGGCCAATTACGACCGGATGATCTCGGATTTTCTCCATCAGCGCCTTTCCGTGAAAGAGTTTTCCCGTTTTCCCAAAGAATTGGCCCTTCAGTTTTTGAAGGTGCAGGACCTTCGTTACGGTGAGAACCCCCATCAGGCCGCGGCGTTTTACCGCGAGGCGCAGGATTTGAGCGGGCTGGCTGATATCAAACAGCTCAGCGGCAAGGAGCTGTCCTTCAATAACATGCTTGATTTGAATGCGGCCTTGGATTTTGTCAGGGAGATGGAAAACCCAGCCGCCGTCATCATCAAGCACAATAATCCAACCGGCATTGCCGAGGATGAGACTCTCGCCAAGGCTTACGTCAATGCCTGGCGCTGTGATCCGGTATCGGCTTTCGGCGGAATCATCGGGTTAAACCGCAAGGTCGATTCCCAAACAGCCGAAGGGATCGTCAAAAGCGGATTCATGGAATGTGTCGTCGCCCCTGGCTTTCACAAGGGCGCGTTTAAGATTCTCGCCCAGAAAAAGAACCTGCGATTGATGGAACTGAAATTCAGCCGTCTTCCAAGCGGCGGTTTTGATTTCAAGAAAGTCCACGGCGGTCTTTTGCTTCAGGATAAGGACGAGCGCATTCTCAAAGAAGATGAATTGAAAATTGTGACGAAGAAAAAGCCGACGAAGGAGCAGATGGAGGCCCTTTGTTTTGGATGGAAACTGATCAAGAACATCAAGTCCAACGCCATTTTGCTCGTCAAGGGCCGCAGGAGTGTCGGCATCGGCTGTGGTCAGACAAGCCGCGTGGAAAGCATCCGGATCGCGATCGAAAAAGCCGGCAGGAATGCCAAGGGAGCTGTTTTGATTTCCGATGCCTTTCTTCCCAAGACCGACAATATCCGCCTGGCGGCGAAGGCAGGCATCAAGGCCGTCATTCAAAGCGGCGGATCTATCTGTGATGCGGACGTGATCAAAGCGGCCGATCAAGCCCGCATCGCGATGGTGATGACGGGCCTGCGTCATTTCAAGCATTGATCCCCCCTCCATGACTTCTTTTGAGGCGCGAGAGTACATCCATTCCCTGAGCAATTTTGAGCTGTGCCCGCCCCGCCAAAGGCGAAAAGATATCCCTTCCTTCGATCTCACTCGCACCCGACAACTGCTTCAATGGATCGGTAACCCGCAGGAGCATCTGAAGGTCATTCATGTCGCCGGTTCCAAGGGGAAGGGTTCGACCTGCGCGTTCACGGCTCATGTCTTACGCCGGGCGGGATATACGGTTGGATTGTATACGTCCCCGCACATGGATGATTATCG
>CAYIQK010000027.1:0-13314 GCA_964365515.1 uncultured Planctomycetales bacterium
GGACAGACGGGCCGGCGTGCACGGCAATCGACGGCACGTGGGGTCCGACGTGGACGGACGATACAACGAGCATCTGCGGGGCGGAATCGGGACATGAATGCCAGCAGCGCCAGACGGGGAAATGCAGTGCCACGTGCGGAGGGTCGTGCCCCAATGATAGTACGAAATATCAGTATGTTGCCTGCGACGGCTTCTGTTGCGGCAACGGATGCAGCTCTGCGTTGGGGGAAACTTGTTCCAATTGTTCCGCCGACTGCGGGACGCCAAGTACATGTGGAACCAGTGATTGCGGTGTTATTGACGACGGTTGCGGTGGAACGATCGACTGCCAGTGTTCGGGGGTATGGGTATACACCAGCAGTGAATATCTCGGGGACTGCCCTCCCTGCTCTTGCGGTACTATCATATCTAATACTTGTCCCAGCTCACCGCCAATTGGGTTGAGTTGTACTCCACTCGGAAGCACATGTATAACACGTGTTGTAGCGTGCTCGCCGAATGCAATATTTGATGTCACATATACTTGTGAGTAAAAAGAAGAAAGGTAAATAGGGGACGTTAAAAAATGGGTAAATAGGTAAATAGGGGACGTTGATTAATTTGATTAATATTGACAATGCCGCTGTTTATTGTTAGATTGTCATCATGCCACGCCAACCAAGACTCGATTACCCCGGAGCCCTTCAGCACGTCATAGGACGTGGAATTGATGGGCTTTATATCTTCAAGGAAACAAAAGATAAAAGAGAATTTCTCAAGCGCATCAAAGATCGCCTGGCAGAGAACAGCTTACAGATCTACGCCTGGTGCTTGATGGATAATCATTTTCACTGCTTGATTCAAACCGGCAAAACATCGCTGGCCGAGTTTATGCGATCGATTATGACCAGTTACGCTATTTATTATAATAAGAATCATAAACGTAGAGGATACCTGTTTCAGAATCGTTATAAATCCATTGTATGTGAAGCAGATGCTTATTTATTGAAACTGATAAGCTATGTGCACTTGAATCCAGTCAAAGCTGGTATGGTAAGTTTTAGTGAGTTAAAGCAATACGCATGGACGGGGCATAAGGAATTAATGACAACGCAAGAGGAGAAGATGATAGATCGGGATGAGGTGTTGGGATTATTTGGGCGAACAGAGAAGCAGGCTCTTGAGGGATACACAGATTATTTAAAAAAAGAACTCAATTCGAATGAGGATTTTATGGGCGGCGGATTGATACGGAGTTTGGGAGGATTAGAGGAGGGAATGAAGACTAGGGGTGATGAGCGGCAGATGTATGATGAGCGGATATTGGGATCGGGAGATTTTGTCGATGAGGTGTTAAACCAGATGGAAACAGAAGAAGTCTCACAAGGGCCATTTAAGGATCGAGATGTTTTATTGACACATCTCGCTCGGCATTATGAGGTAGACAGAGAGGCGATCGTGAATAGTCGGACCAAGGCGGTACATGAAGCGCGCCAGGTATTTATCTATCTGGGGAGCATCTTTTTAGGCGAAAGCTTAACAGCATTAGGCAAGTTATTGGGGATAAGCCAATCGGCGGCTAGTCAGGCAAGACAAAGAGGGCAACAGGCGGTCAATAAGAAGGGGCTGGTTAAGAAACTGGTCAATATGAAGTAATGATATTAATCAACGTCCCATTACCTTCACTGCCGCGGCTACATTATGAGTGATTAGGCATTTCGAATCCAGCAAGGGGAGAAATTCCGCTTGACAAAGACAAGGGACGGATGTTATAGTTTCACCAACACATAACCCTTTAATCCTGTCCTGTGAGGCAGGCAAGGATGCGATCATGATGGTTTATAAAACATCCTCTATCGAGTGTAAGCTCGCCTAAGAAAAAGAAGGCGGGCTTTTTTGTTGCATTGACAGGCAAGCCATGACCCCCACATCCAAAATCATGGACAAAGAAAATATCCGCCGGACGCTCATGCGGATCGCCCATGAGATCCTTGAGAAAAACAAAGGGCGGGAAGATTTGTGCATCATCGGCATACGCACCCGGGGCGCTGTCTTGGCCGAGCGGCTCAATGACTGCATCAGGCAGATTGAGGGAAACGGTGTGTCTGTCGGGATTCTGGATATCACGCTTTATCGCGACGATTTGACGCTTGTTTCCACTCAGCCCCTGGTCCGTGAGACCATGGTTTCCTTCGATATCACCGGCAAAAAGGTGATTTTGGTGGACGATGTGTTTTTCACGGGCCGGACCGTGCGCGCGGCCTTGGATGCCCTCATTGATCTCGGCCGGCCCGCCAGTATTCAATTGGCTGTTCTTGTGGACCGGGGGCACAGGGAATTGCCGATCCGTGCCGACTATGTCGGGAAGAATATCCCGACTTCTCTGGATCAAAACGTCCGTGTTGTCTTGGAGGAGGCGGACCGCCAAGAGGATCAGGTGGTCGTCGAGAAAGCGGGGCCGTGATGGCGGAATGGACCAAGCACGATCTGTTGGATTTGCAGGAGTTGAGCAAAGAGGAAATTGAATTGATCCTCCAGACCGCCAAGTCTTTCAAAGAGGTTTCCTCTCGCGATGTCAAAAAAGTGCCTGCCCTTCGCGGGAAAACGGTTGTGATGCTTTTTTTTGAATCTTCCACACGAACACGCATCTCCTTTGAGCTGGCTGCTAAGCGTCTCTCGGCGGATACGATCAATATCTCGGCCAATGCCAGTTCGCTTTCTAAGGGGGAGACGATCTTAGACATCGCCCGCAATATCGAGGCGATGAATGTCGATGCCATTGTGGTGCGGCATTCGTCCTCGGGGTCCGTGGATGTGCTGGCTCGGCATCTGAAGGCCTCGGTCATCAATGCGGGGGACGGCTGCCGGGCTCATCCGACGCAGGCGCTTTTGGATATGTTCACCATCAAGGAAAAATTGGGAAGGATTGAAGGAGTCAGGGTGGGGATTGTCGGCGATATCTTGCATTCGCGGGTGGCGCGATCCAATATCTGGGGGCTCAAGAAAATGGGAGCTTCTGTGACCGTCTGCGGGCCGTCAACTCTGATGCCGGCGGGAGTCGGTCAACTCGGTGTTGAAGTCAGCTGCGATCTTGACAAGGTTCTTGAAAATAGCGATGTCCTGATGATCCTGCGCCTTCAGAAGGAACGCCAGCAGGATAAATTCCTGCCCTCCATCCGCGAATACGCCAAGACCTTTGGGGTGAACGCCGAGAGATTGAAGAAGGCGAAAAAGGATATCTTGATCATGCATCCCGGGCCGACGAATCGCGGCGTTGAACTTTCCGCTGAGGTTGCCGACGGGGAGTATTCCGTCATTTTGGATCAGGTGACTAATGGCGTGGCGGTGCGCATGGCGGTGTTGTATTTATTACTAGGAAAGAAAGGGTAGGGACGGGTTTGAAACCCGTCCCTACAGGATAATGGGAAATTATGTCGTTATTGATTAAAAATGCGGTCATTGTCAACGCGGACAAGATCAATCAACAGCCGCAGGACATCTTGATTGAAAAAGGAATCATTGTCCAGATTGCCTCGTCCATCCGCAAAGACGGCGCGCAAATGATTGACGCGAAGGATAGGCTCGTCCTGCCGGGGCTCATTGACATCCATGTCCATCTGCGCGAGCCCGGGGGGGAGCACAAAGAAACCATCGAAACGGGCTCTCGCGCCGCGGCCAAGGGTGGATTCACGACCATCATGTGCATGCCCAATACGAATCCCGTGATTGACAATGCCATGATCGTGGAGGCCGTGATCAAGGAGGCGCAAAGGGTTGGTTTGGTCAACGTGATTCCCATCGGGGCCATCACGAGGGGGCAACGGGGTGAGGAATTGACGGATATGATGGAATTGAAAGAGGCGGGTTGTCTGGCGCTCTCGGATGACGGCAGGTCGGTTGCCAACAGCCAGCTCATGCGCCTCGCCCTGGAATACGCTAAGATGGCCGGCGTTCTTCTCATCGAACATTGCCAGGAACCGAGCTTGTGGGGCCGGGGAGTGATGAATGAAGGATTTCATTCCACCCTTCTGGGATTGAAGGGCGATCCGGGGATTTCCGAGACGGTGATTGTGGCCCGTGATATCGAACTGGCCCATTATCTGAAGACCAGAGTGCATTTGGCCCACATGAGTTTGAAACGTTCCGTGGAATTGATCCGGTTCGCCAAAGGCCAGGGGATCCAGGTGACCGCCGAGGCCTGTCCGCATCATTTCACATTGACTGACGAGGCGGTCAAGACATTTGATACCAATACAAAGATGAATCCGCCTTTGCGAAGCCAGGAGGATGTGGAGGCCGTCAGAGAGGCCTTGAGTGACGGGACCATTGATTGCATTGTCACCGATCACGCGCCTCATACGCAGGAAGACAAGGAGGCTGATTTCGATCATGCCTCGTACGGGATGATTGGATTGGAGACCTCTGTGGGGTTGACCATCACGGAATTGGTTGGGCCGGGTATCCTTTCCTGGCCGCAGATGGCTGAACGGATGTCTGCCTCTCCGGCAAGGATCACAGGGCTTGAAAATAAGGGGGCTGTCAAAGAGGGAATGGATGGCGATCTCACGATGATTGATCCTAACCGGGAGTGGGAGGTGCGCAGGGAAGATTTTGTCTCCAAATCCAAGAATTCTCCATTTGTAGGGTACAGGCTGAAGGGCAGGGTCGTTGCAACCATACGCGCGGGGAAATTGGTCTATCAAGAGTCATAATATGAAAACTCAGAAGATCACAATTTCAGTCATAGGCGGGCATGAGCGTAACAAAGAAGTGGAGCGTTTAGCCCATGGAGTCGGAATGATTGTTGCTAGAATTGGAGCGGTTTTAGTATGCGGTGGGCTCAATGGAGTAATGGAGGCGGCATCCCGTGGCGCTCAAGAGGCCGGCGGAATAACGATAGGATTATTGCCAGGGACCAATAAATCAGATGCCAACCCCTATATTGACATCGCATTGCCAACCAGTATCGGGTACGCGCGAAACGCCATTGTGGCCTGTTCGGCGGATATCATTGTGGCCTTGGCCGGAAGCCACGGGACTTCCTGTGAAATTTCTTATGGACTTGTTTACAAGCGGCCGATCATTGATCTTGGCAACTGGAACCGTGAGGGGATGATCAAGGTCAAAGATCTGCAGGAGGCTGAAGTTAAGATCAAAGAATTAGTTGCAAAGATAAGCAAAAGGTTTAGTTGATCATGAAAAAACGAATCCAGATCGACAGTGCCATTTTGTCATTTGCCATTATCCTCACCGGATTTTTGTATCTGAACCGGGATCTTTACGCGATGAACCGCCTGCTTGATGATGTTTTGGATTTTGCCGGCATGATGATCATTTTGAAAGGGGTTTTGTTCCGGATGGCCGCCCGCGGCCACAAAAAGAAACATTCTCAGCAGGGCGGACAATTGGTCACCGGCGGGCCTTACCGCCTGGTGCGCAATCCTATGTATTTTGGAAGCTTCCTGTTGGGGGCCGGTTTCACTGTGATCGTCTGGCCGTGGTGGGGGCTTCCGGTTTTCGCGGTATTATTTTATCTTCGGTTCAACCGGCAGATTCTCAAAGAAGAGGAACATCTGTCCAAGGCATTTGGGGAAGAATTCGCGTCGTATTGCAGGACGACACCTCGCCTTTTTCCATCTGTCAGGAAGATCATGGCTGCGAAGACAAGTGAGATTTTTGATCTGAAAGAGGCCTTCGGCACCAAGGAAAAAAGGGGCCTGTGGGGATGGCCGATCCTGGCGGTCGCGTTGGAATTGTTTCAGGAGGCATTGGTTTTTGGACATGTTGATCTTCGTCGGACGGCCGCGGTTTTTTTGAGCGCTGTCATTGTTTTCTTCGCCGGTCTTTGGATTTTTTATCAAGGGAAGTGAAAAGTGAAAATCCAGAACATTTATAAAGTTGTCTCGAATGAGAAACTTTGCCCAAAGTTTTACCGGTTGCGCATGGACGCCAAACCGATCCTTGAGAAGGCGCGGCCGGGCCAGTTTGTCTATGTGCGTCTGGGGGAAGGGTTGGATCCGTTTTTGCGGCGTCCCTTCAGCGTGTATCGGGCGAAAGAGTATGTTGAAATTCTTTATGAGGTGGTGGGTCCCGGCACCCGGGCTTTGGCCGCCAAACGGAAAGGAGATCCCATTGATGTCCTGGGGCCGATGGGCCGGCCGTTTCGCAGGCCTCCTCAGGGCGTTAAACAGGTTGCGATGATCGGCGGCGGGATCGGCGCGGCGCCGTTTCTTGCCTTCTCAGACACCCTCAAGAAAAATAAAAGCTATGAACTGATTCTTCTTTACGGCGGCCGCAGCAAAGATCATATCTATCCCATGAATGAATTTAAGAAAAACGGCTGTCAGGTTCATGTCGCGACCGACGATGGAAGCGTGGGGGTTCACGGCCGCGTCTCGGAACTTTTTTCAAAGATCAACCCCGATCCCAAGACCACATTTCTTTACGCTTGCGGACCAAGACCCATGATCAAATCCGTCCAGGATTTTGCTAAAAAGAATTCCCTGCGCGGTGAGGCTTGCTGTGAGGAAACCATGGCGTGCGCCGTCGGGACGTGTCTGGGGTGCGCGATCCGCACCACTTCCGGTTATCAAACCGTCTGTTACGACGGGCCGGTGTTTGATCTGGATGAAATAATTTTCGTATAAATATGAATTTATCCGTCAAAATTGGCAGCGTCGAATTTCAGAATCCGGTCACGGTGGCCTCGGGCACCTTCGGCTCTGCAGAGGGATGTCACGATCTGAAAGAGCTCCGGAAGTTGGGGGCCATTGTCTCTAAGACGGTCACTTTGAAGGCCCAGGAAGGCAATCCTCCTCCGAGGATCGTTGAGACGCCGGCTGGGATGCTGAATGCCATCGGTATTGAGAATCCCGGGGTTGACGCATTCATCGAGGAAAAATTACCGCGCCTCAAGAAAATAGGGATTCCTCTCATTGTCAGCATCCTTGGTTATACGGACGAAGAATTCAAAGTCTTGGCAGAGAAGTTCAATGCCGCTGACGGCGTCAGCGCGCTGGAATTGAATCTGTCGTGCCCTAACTTGAAGCAAAAGGCATTGGCCGCCCAAGACCCTGAGGCCGCCCATCGGGTGGTCAAGCTTGTTAAGGGAATCTCGAGATATCCGGTCATTGCCAAATTGTCCCCCAACGTAACGGACATCTCCCTGATCGCCAAGGCCGCCGAAGACGCGGGCGCCGACGCTGTCAGTTTGGTCAATACATTCGCGGGGATGGTCATTGATATTCATCAACGCGCCTGTGTTCTCGGCAATAGGACCGGGGGTTTGAGCGGCCCGGCGATCCGGCCGATGGCCGTGTATATGGTCTATCAGACGGCGCAACGGGTGAAGATTCCCATCATCGCCATGGGTGGGATCATGACCGCGGAGGATGCCCTTCAGTTCATGATTGCGGGGGCAACGATGGCGGCTGTCGGGACAGCCAATTTTGTTAATCCGCGCGCGCCGTGGGATGTTATTGCAGGGATCAAAGATTACATGAAAAAATACCGGATCAATGATATTCATGAAATCATCGGGAGTTTGAAGAGGGACAAATGAGCACACGCAAAGGTCAATTGATCGTGGCTTTGGACGTAGAGACCTTTGGCCAGGCGCGGCGGCTGGTTGATTCCCTGGGGGATTGCGTCGACATCTTCAAAGTCGGCAGTCAGCTTTTCACGGCCTGCGGCCCAGAGGCCGTGCGTTATATTCTTAAAAAAAGGAAAAAGGTTTTCCTGGATTTGAAATTTCACGATATCCCCAACACCGTGGCCAACGCGATGCGCAGCGCCGTCAATATCACAGAAGCCGGCCTGGGCATCTTCATGTGCAGTCTGCATACCTTAGGTGATCGGGAAATGCTGGAAAGGGCTGTTGAAGCAACGGTCCAACAGGCTCAAGATTCTGGTGTTACGCGGCCTTTGCTGGTGGGTATTACGGTCTTGACAAGCGAGGGCGAAAAAGATAATATACCGCATCTTGTTTTGGAGAGAGCTCGGTTGGCTCAAGAGGCCGGATTGGATGGCGTGGTGGCTTCAGTCCAGGAAGCGGCGCAGATCCGACGGGAATTAGGGAAATCTTTCGTTATTGTGACTCCGGGTATCCGCACTACAGGTGTCGCAACAGATGATCAAAAGCGTGTGGCCACGGCTTCTGACGCCATATCCCAAGGAAGCGACTTTTTGGTTGTCGGCCGTCCGATTCTCGCGGCCAAGGACCCCTTGGCCGCGGCAAAAGGAATCTTGAAGGAAATCGCCGGCGCGCAGGATTCATAATCCCCAATGAAGAACTTCTCAAAATGTGATTCATACAAGGGAGGCAGTGTTTCACTCCTGAAATCATTTCGTTTACTGTGCGTGGTAAAAATCTAAGGGAGAACCAAGTCATGTCTGAACAGATTCAAGAATTGATCGATAAAATCAAGACCGAGGGGGTTCAGGCCGCCGATCAAAAGGCCAGAGAAATCGAAGAGCAGGCCCAAAAAAAGGCCAGCGACATCATTGATCAGGCCAAGAGAAAGGCACAGCAGATGATCGTTGAGGCTGACAATGAGATCAAAAAGACAGAAGGATCCACCAGGAAGGCCCTTGCGCAGGCCTCCCGCGACATGCTCCTCTCGCTGAAGAAAGAGATTCAAAACACCTTGCAGAGGATCGTCAGCGCCAAGATCAAAGAGGGATTAACGACAGAGGACATCTCCCGTATCATCTGGGAAATCAGCCGCAAGGCGATCGAAGGGAAAACCGCGGAGGCGGGTATCGAGGTGATTCTCAATCCTGAGGATCTGCAGAAGTTGAAAGACGGATTTCTTTTGGAATTGCAAAAACAGTTGAAACTGTCCGTCCATTTGAGACCTTCGGAAGATATCACCCGGGGGTTTCTGATCAGTTTTGATAAGGGCAAATCAAATTTTGATTTCACTGAGGCGGGTTTAGCGCAATACTTGAGTGCGTACCTCAATGACGAGGTTTCCGCATTATTGAAAGAAGCCGCTGTCTCTTGATCCGCCTTCGCCTTCACGATTGAATGATGAGTCATCAATATTATTATTTTGCAGCCAGTTTGCCGATGTTGACATTCGAAGGGAAGACGCCCACGTCCGTGGCCTCTTTCCTCGAGGACTGTCAACGGTTTTTAAGCCGCGGGGACTGTGATCTGATGCGGCAATTGCTGGCCGACGGCGACATCGATGTCAAGACCGGCCCGCGTGTGTTTAACGCGTGGGTCGAGTTTGATAGAAATTTTCGCAATGAATTGGCCTGGTACAGGGCTGTCTGGCTCAGTAAAGATCCTCTCAAATATATCCACGGGGAGAGATTGCCGGATCCGCGATTGGCCGAGGTCATTCATCAGGCCTCCAGGATGACCAACCTTTGGGAGGCCGAGAAATTCCTGGATAAGGCCAGGTGGCTGTTTCTGGAGGATCTGGCGGCCGGCCACTATTTTGATATTGAATTTTTATTTGTCTATGGGTTGAAACTGCGCATTTTGGAGCGTCATCACGAATACGCCTCGCGAAAAGGGCGGGAGATTTTTATGGAACTGCGGCAGATGGAATTGCCAGAAAGTTGTGTCTTGGATCCGATCAATCGACGAAGGAGTTCACAGTGAAAACAGATGTGAGAACAGGTCAAGTGATGGGCGTCAACGGCAATATGGTGACCGTTGAGTTTGGGGAAAGCGTCGTGCAAAATGAAGTGGCCTATGTCTGCGTGGGGGAGGAACGCTTGAAATCCGAGGTGATCCGCGTGCGCGGGCAAAGGGCCGAATTGCAGGTCTTTGAAGACACGACCCGCATCAAGATAGGCGACAGAGTTGAGTTCACCGGAGAACTTCTCAGCGTCGAACTCGGGCCAGGGCTTTTGGGACAGATTTTCGATGGATTGCAGAACCCCCTCCCTCAGCTGGCTGAGCGGCACGGGTTTTTTTTGAAACGCGGGGCTTATCTCAAGGCCTTGGATGGTCAACAGCAATGGGTATTCACTCCGGCCGTTAAGGCGGGCGATCAGGTGCGCGCCGGTGACAAATTAGGAACGGTTCCGGAAAAGATTTTTCAACACCGGATCATGGTTCCCTTTGCCCTTCGCGGCGAATGGGAGGTGGCGGAAATCCTCAGCAAGGGAAGTTATACCATCCACACAACCGTGGCTAAACTCAAAGACGCGGCCGGCAAGATTCATGATGTCACGATGGTGCAGACATGGCCGGTTAAAATCGCTATCAAGGCGTATGCTCAGAAATTGAAACCCACGCAGCCCTTGGTCACGAAATTGAGGATCATCGATACGATTGTTCCCGTGGCGATCGGCGGGACGTTTTGCACGCCGGGTCCTTTCGGCGCTGGGAAGACCGTTTTGCAGCATTTGCTTAGCCGTCACGCCGAGGTTGATCTCGTCATCGTGGCCGCCTGTGGAGAGCGCGCAGGCGAGGTGGTGGAGATCTTGGAGGAATTCCCAAGACTCATGGATCCCCGGACTCAAAAAACATTGATGGAACGCACCATCATCATTTGCAATACAAGTTCGATGCCCGTGGCCGCCAGGGAATCGAGCGTTTACACGGGGGTGACTCTCGCGGAATATTATCGTCAGATGGGACTCAATGTTTTGCTTTTGGCGGATTCAACTTCCCGCTGGGCCCAGGCGATGCGGGAGATGTCCGGCCGGCTGGAGGAAATTCCCGGCGAAGAGGCCTTCCCTGCCTATCTGGAATCGCGGATCGCCAATTTTTATGAGCGGGCGGGGCTGGTGAAGTTGAGAGACGGCAGTCTCGGTTCCATCACCATCGGCGGGGCCGTCAGTCCGGCGGGAGGTAACTTTGAGGAGCCGGTCACTCAGGCCACTTTGAAGGTGGTCGGGGCCTTTCACGGGTTGTCGAGAGACCGCGCCAATGCCCGAAAATATCCGTCGATCGATCCTTTGGACAGCTGGAGCAAATATCCGAGCTTCATTGACGCGGGAAAGGTTCACAAGGGTGTTTCCATTTTGAGAAAAAGCCACAGCGTCGATCAGATGATGAAAGTCGTCGGTGAAGAGGGGATCTCCACTCCCGAGTTCGTGGATTATCTCAAAGGTGATTTTCTTGATGCCGTTTATCTTCAGCAGAACGCCTTTGACAAAACCGATGAGGCCACGTCCGCGGACCGGCAGAAACATGTTTACAATCTCCTGGAGGAGATCATCGACAAGACATTTGATTTTGAGAACAAGGACACAGCCAGGAGATTTTTTCAGCAGTTGAGGCAGATTTTTATCACCTGGAATTCCGTCGTTTTTCAGTCCGGGGAATTCAGGCAGAAGGAACAGGAAATACGTCAGAAAATTTCCAGTGGATCCATTTGATCTGAGATGGGAATGATAACGGAAGGATGAAAAGATGCAGAAAGTTTATAGCCAGATATTACAGATTGCCGGGGATGTGATCACCGTTGAGGCCGAGGGTGTGGGATACCGGGAATTGGCCGAGGTCCGCACTTCACGCGGGACGTCTTTGGCTCAGGTCATCCGTCTGGATGGAAAAAGGGTCTCTCTTCAGGTTTTGGCCGGAAGCCGTGGGATTTCCACGACGGACACGGTTCGGTTTTTGAATCGTCCGATGCAGGTGTCTTATTCCGATGATCTCTTGGGACGTATCTTTAACGGAAGCGGGGAGCCTCGCGACAATGGCCCCGTCTTGACGGACAATCTGATCGACATCGGCGGGCCGTCGGTCAATCCCGCTAAACGCATTGTTCCCAAGAATATGATCCGCACCGGAATCCCCATGATCGATGTTTTCAATTCTTTGGTGGAATCGCAGAAACTCCCGATCTTCTCGGTGGCCGGCGAGCCGTACAATGAACTTCTGGCGCGCATCGCCATGCAGGCCGAGGTGGATTTGATCATCTTGGGCGGCATGGGACTCAAATACGACGATTATCTTTTTTTTCGCGACACCTTAGAAAAACACGGTTCCCTGTCGCGGTCGATCCTTTTTATTCATACGGCGGCGGACCCCACGGTTGAGTGCCTCTTGGTTCCCGATCTATGCCTGGCCGTGGCCGAGCAGTTTGCGCTGCAGGGAAAGCGGGTGCTGGCCCTGTTGACCGACATGACGAATTTCGCCGATGCCCTCAAAGAGGTGGCCATCACCATGGAACAGATTCCTTCCAACCGCGGCTATCCGGGCGATCTGTACAGCCAATTAGCGGCCCGTTACGAAAAGGCCGTGGACTTTCACGGAGCGGGATCCATCACCATCTTGGCCGTCACGACGATGCCGGGCGACGACGTGACGCATCCTATTCCGGACAACACCGGTTACATCACCGAGGGACAGTTTTATCTGCGCGGCGGATACATCGAACCTTTCGGGAGTTTGAGCCGTTTGAAGCAGCATGTCAATGACAAGACCCGCCCTGATCACCGGGCCATCATGGACCGCATGATCCAGCTTTTTGCCGATTACCGCAGTACGCTCGAGAAGCGGTCGATGGGATTCCAGATGAGCGTGTGGGACGAGAAACTGTTGAAATACGGCCAAAGATTTGAAGAAGAACTGATGGATCTCTCGGTCAATATCCCTCTCGAGCAGGCCTTAGATAGGGGCTGGAGAATCCTCGCGGATATTTTTGACGCGGCGGAAACGGGAATCAAAGACGCGCTGGTGAAGCAATATTGGCCGGCGAAAGCGGAAGCAAAATAACAGGTTTAGTTGTAAGTGGTAAGTCGTAAGTAGTAAGCTTATGACTTACAGCTTATGACTTACGACTATAAAAATGGCAAAAGTTAAACTCACAAAAGGCGAACTCAAACGCCAGCGGGACAGTCTCAAGCAGTTCCGCCATTATCTGCCCACCCTTTTGCTTAAGAAACAGCAGCTGCAGATGAAGATTTTGGAGTCCAGGAAAATTTTAGAGGAAAGAGAAACCGTTCTGCGGGAGAAAATCAAAGACATCGATGCGTGGGCAGGTCTTTTGAGCGATCGGTCGATGAATATCAAAGAATGGATCACGCCGCGGGATGTCCTGGTGGATGTGATCAACATCGCGGGGGCCAATGTTCCGGTGTTCAACAATATTCACTTCAAGGAAGCGGAATACGATTTGTATCTGACTCCGTTCTGGATTGACCGCGGCATCAAGGAGCTCCGTCTGATGGCGGCCCTCTTGGCCGAGGCGATGGTGATCAAACAGAGGATTTTCATTTTGGAGCGAGAACTGAGGATCACCACTCAGAGGGTCAATCTTTTTGAAAAGGTCAAAATTCCAGAAGGCTTGGACAATATACGTAAAATTTGTATTTATCTTGGCGACCAGCAGGCCACCGCGGTGGGGGTGAGCAAAGTCGCGAAGA
>CAYIQK010000028.1:0-7738 GCA_964365515.1 uncultured Planctomycetales bacterium
ACATTTTCATTTTGGCCAATTAGGACATTACCATTTTGGGGTTACAAAATTTGTCCCTGCGTGTCAACTCGTGTCCCTTCGGGGAATTTGTCGGTCCCCTGAAATCGCGAATGCGATTTCGGGGACAAACTAAAAAAGGCAAGGAACAAAGTCCTTGCCTTTTTTAGCATTAGAAACATCACAAAAAACCACTTAAAACAACGATTACATCATTCCCGCCGGCATCCCGCCATGCATCCCGGGAGCCCCTTGGGATTCCTTCTCAGGAACATCGGCAACCAACGATTCGGTGGTCAGAAGAAGCGCCGCAATGCTGGCCGCATTCTGCAAAGCCGATCGGGTCACCTTCGTAGGGTCGATGATGCCGGATTCCAGCATGTCGACATACTCATCGTTGTTGATGTCATAACCGATGTTTTGCTTCTCATTTTTGAGCCGTTCAACGATGACTGATCCTTCCAGACCGGCATTGGTGGCCAGCTGGCGGATAGGAGACTCCACCGCGTGACGGATGATGGTCGCTCCAGTTTTCTCATCACCGGTGAGCTTCAAAGCATCGATCGCGTCGATGGTTCTCAACAAAGCCACACCACCGCCTGGGACGATGCCTTCCTCCACGGCGGCGCGGGTGGCGTGCAGGGCGTCTTCCACGCGGGCCTTCTTTTCCTTCATTTCGGTTTCCGTGGCCGCACCAACGTTGATGATGGCAACCCCGCCGGATAATTTCGCGAGCCTCTCCTGAAGTTTCTCTTTGTCGTAGGAGGAATCCGTCGTATCGATCTGATTACGGATCTGGGCGATGCGTCCCTTGATATCGGCTGTTTTGCCGGCCCCCTCAACGATTGTGGTCGTCTCTTTATCGATCTTGATCTTCTTTGCGCGTCCAAGATCACGAAGATCGAGATTCTCCAGTTTAAGACCAAGGTCTTCGGATATGGCCCGTCCTCCGGTGAGGACAGCGATATCTTCAAGCATGGACTTTCTCCTGTCCCCATACCCCGGCGCCTTCACGGCGGCACACGAGAGGGTCTTCCTCATATTGTTGACAACCAATGTGGCCAGGGCCTCGCCCTCCACATCTTCGGCCACAATGAGAAGCGGTTTGCCGGATTTCGCGACCTTTTCAAGAAGCGGTAAAATCTCCTTGATATTGCCGACCTTTTTCTCGAATAGCAGAATATAGGGCTCATCCAGGATGCATTCCATCTTTTCCATATCGGTTGAAAAATAAGGAGAAAGATATCCCTGGTCAAATTGCATCCCCTCAACGATCTTCAACTCGGTGTTGATGGTCTTGGATTCCTCGACAGTGATGACGCCGTCTTTGCCGACCGATTCGAAGGCCTCGGCGATTTTTTTGCCGATGACTTCGTCGCTGTTGGCGGCGATCGTGGCGACCTGCTCCACCTCTTTGGTGTTCTTCAGATCAATTTTTTTAGAAAGAGACGCGAGTTTCTTCACAACCGCTTCAACCGCCTTCTCAATCCCTCTTTTCAGAGACATCGGATTGGCCCCGGCAGTCACGTTCTTCAATCCTTCCCGGTAAATGGCCTCGGCCAACACCGTGGCGGTCGTGGTCCCGTCACCGGCAATGTCGGAGGTCTTCTCGGCCACCTCCTTCACCATCTGGGCGCCCATGTTCTCAAAAGGATCTTGCAGATCGATCTCCTTGGCGACCGTCACACCGTCTTTGGTGACCGTCGGGGATCCGAATTTTTTATCCAACACCACATTGCGACCCTTGGGTCCCAGCGTCACCTTGACGGCCTGAGCGAGCTGCTCAACCCCTTTAAGGATGGCGCGTCTGGCCTCATCGCTAAAAATCAACTGTTTTGCCATTTTATGCTACCTCCGTTGCGTTGTTTGGATTCCAATTACGTCCGTTATGCCCTTAAATTCACTTGACGATCGCAAACACGTCATCTTCTCTCATGATGAGAAGGTCTTCCCCCTCACGGGTCTTGATCTCCGTCCCGCTGTATTTGCCATAAAGGATACGATCCCCGGCCTTGACTTCTGTGGGATGGACTTTTCCGTCATCGGTCATTTTCCCTTTCCCCACGGCCACCACTTTCCCCTCCTGGGGCTTTTCCTTGGCTGTGTCAGGGAGAACGATCCCCCCCTTTGTGACTTCCTCTGCCTCCAGAGGTTTCACAATGATTCTGTCGGCTAATGGTCTGATGTCCATTTCTGCACCTCCTTAACGATTTGTTTAAGTTGAAACCGACTCCATGTCTTTTCTCACCGCGTTTAGCACTGCACCTATTGGAGTGCTAATTTAGCAAAATTTTAATTTTTGTCAAGAGATTTTTTATTGGGCAGGGACAACAAATACATTCCTTTAAAAACCAGGTGACGGTCGATCTTGTCGATCTTCCGGGAAATGAATTTTTTGATCAAGTCCGTATGCCCTCCAGTTAAAATCACTTTTGGTTGGCCGCGAATTTCTTTAGTAATACGGTCGATAAGCTCACTGCACATCGCGCCGTACCCGTGAAAAATTCCACTCAAAATGCTCTCTTTGGTTTCCTTCCCTATGAGAAGACGCGGAGGGGCGATCTTCTCGATGCGGGGAAGCAAGGCTGTCTTCTGAAAAAGGGACTCGGCAGACAAACGGATCCCGGGGATGATCATCCCCCCTTCGTAGTCCCCCCGGCGGGAAACCACATCGAGGGTGATGGCGGTCCCGAAATCGATGATGAGGCACGGAGACCCGTAAAGGCATTTGGCGGCGTACGCCCCCACAAGCCGGTCCTGTCCGACCTGCCGTGGATTTCTGTAATTGTTGCGGATCGGCACCTTGATGTCCCGTCCCACAACCCAAGGCCGGATCTTCATCTCTTTTCGCACGGTGGACTCGACAACCAACAAGGCCTGCGGGACCACACTGCAGATGACGATTCCCTGGATGGAAACACTTGAGCGGGAAATAGATTTGAACACTTTCATCAACCTGACAACCATCTGTCTTCGGGGACAGACAGTCTCCAGAGTATATGTCTGACAGATTCGCTTGCCCTGGAAAACTCCGACGGATATCGTTGTGTTTCCAATATCAATGGTTAACAGCATCACAATCCTATCTGTTGCCGCCCTTGATCTCGTTGATTTTGTCCCGGATCCTGGCGGCTTTTTCAAACTGCAAATTCCGGGCGGCCAGCTCCATCCCCCGTTCCAATTGGGTGATAAAGGTGGCTAAAGTATACTCCTGTTTGTTCTGTCCCGCAACATCGCAGACTAATCTCTCGGCCTTGTCCTCGGACAATTCCTCAATGCCGTCGCGGATGGCCTTTCGGATCGTCGTCGGCGTGATATGATGCTTTTGATTGAAGGCCGTTTGTATTTTCCGGCGGCGTTCGCATTCCCTGATGGTCGATTTCATCGCGGTACTGATCGTGTCGGCGTACATGATGACCAAGCCGTTCACGTTTCTGGCCGCCCGGCCCGACACTTGGATGAGAGAGGTCTGAGAACGCAGGAACCCCTCCTTATCGGCGTCGAATATCGCAACGAGCGACACCTCGGGAAGGTCTAACCCCTCACGCAGGAGATTCACCCCCACCAAACAATCGAATTTCTTCAACCGCAGATCCTTCAAGATCCGTGTCCGGTCGATGGTCTCGATATCGGAATGAAGATATTTGACCTTGAGCCCCGATTCCTCCAAATACTGGGACAAGTCCTCGGACATCCGTTTCGTTAAGGTGGTGACAAGCACCCTCTCGTTTTTCTTCGAGCGTGTTTTGATTTCCTTCATAAGATCGTCCACCTGTCCTTTTGTGGGCCGCACCTCGATGGGCGGATCCACGATTCCCGTCGGCCTGACAATCTGTTCAACGACTTTTCCCCGGCTGTCCTTGGTCTCAAACGGCCCCGGCGTCGCGGAGACATAAATCCGCTGTTTGACAATGCGCATCAATTCAGAAAATTTGAGCGGCCGGTTATCGAGACAGGATGGAAGACGAAACCCGTGCTCTACCAGCGTCTCTTTGCGGGAGCGGTCGCCTTCGTACATGCCGTTCAACTGAGGAACGGTGACGTGGGATTCGTCGATGAGCGTGAGAAAATCCTCCGGGAAATAATCCAGCAGGCAAAACGGCCGGCTTCCCGGAGGCCTTGCGGATAACGCGCAGGAATAATTTTCGATGCCGTAGCAGTATCCCGCCTCTCTGAGCATCTCCAAATCATACCGCGTGCGTGAAGCCAAACGCTGCTCTTCGGCATATTTACCCATTTCATTGAACTCTTTGAGACGCTGTTTCAATTCCTCCTCGATCACTTCGCACGCCCCTTCGATCCGGCCGGATGATGTGAGGAAATGTTTGGCCGGATAAACCGCCAGCCTTGTGAGCTCCTGCAGTTCATGCCCCGAAACGGGATCGATCTGAACGATCCTCTCAATGGTTTCACCCCAAAACTGGATACGAACGGCATCCTGACGGTAGGCCGGATAAACCTCCAAGGTGTCTCCCCGCACCCTGATCTTCCCGCGGCTCAATTCGTAATCGTTGCGTTCATATTGGATATCCAGCAGTTTCCTCAAGACTTCATCACGGTCGATCGTCTGGCCCTTGTCAAGGTACAACAACAATTCCCGGTAATCCTGCGGGGAACCGAGGTTGTAAATGCACGAGACACTGGCGACAATCAGCACATCCCTGCGGGACATCAGTGACGTCGTCGACGCCAACCGCAGACGGTCCAGATGGTCATTGATGGAAGCGTCTTTCTCGATGTAAATGTCCGTCTGCGGGATATAAGCCTCCGGCTGGTAATAATCGTAATAACTGACGAAATACTCAATCGCATTGTCAGGGAAAAATTCCTTGAATTCGCTGTAAAGCTGGGCGGCGAGTGTCTTGTTGTGGGAGATGACTAAGGTCGGACGGTTGAGCTTCTCGATGACATTGGCGAGGGTGAATGTCTTCCCGCTTCCCGTGACGCCCAGCAGGACATGGGACTCTTCGTTTTTCAAAATCCCGCGGACCAGCTTGTCAACCGCATCGATTTGTTCCGTGACGGGTTTGAATTTGCTCTTGAGGATGAACTTATCCATGCATCCCGCGGATCCGCCTCCGGCGGAAAAGGCGAAACATCACTTGGCTGGTTCGAGCAATGCTTCAAGATGGGCAAAGAATTTCTTGGCAAAACGATCGTTGCGGTAATTATTAAAACCCTTAAACGGCAGAGATGTCATGGTCAGATACCGCAATTCGGCATCGGTCGTGTTTCCCGTCCCTGCCCTCAGATAGATATTCATCCGGGCATAACGCGTTGCGAAAAATAACGCGGTCTGACGGACTTCCGTAAAGATCAGCGTCTGCCGGCCTTCCTTGATTTGACTTTGTTCAAAGACAGACGGATCGCCGGTCATTGAGACCTCCCAGCCTAAATCCATCAATGTCTGGACCGCAGCCTTGGAGACGGCATCAAAATCTGCGTAAAATGTTTTCTGGTAAGGATGCTCATCCTTGACATAATTGGGGATGATCACACTGGCACAGCCCGAAAGAAAAAACAAAAGTGCAAAGACTCGAAACCGTTTCATGAACGTTTTCCCCCATTTGAAATCAACAAATCTTCCCGTGCTTGTAGGGTCTTTGTTTGTTTTTGAACGATTTTTTATGAATTTCTTCCTCGATGTCGATCCCCAGCCCCCCGCAGAGATCCAGCAGACGTATGAAACTATCGGCGATCTCCTCCCTGAAATTTGCCTCATCCTGGACACGGTGAGCCTCCATGGCCTCGGCCAGCTCAGTGACGATCAGCATCAGGGCCTCGCCGATGTTGCGTTTCTCGTCCCAAAAACCTTTCTCAACGGCCACGCGGTGGCACAGCTGGGAAAGTTCATTCAAAGATTTTCCTTTGATCTCAATTTCGTGCAATGAAGTCCTCCATATCTTTGGGCAGCTGCGATGTGACTTTGATTTTCTGACGCGAGACAGGGTGCGTCCACTCAAGTGTCTGCGCATGCAAGGCCACCCGCCGGAATTTCAACGCGTAATCACGGCCCAAGGCATACTTGCGCTCTCCCACCAGCGGATGACCGATGTCGCTGAATTGGATACGGATCTGGTTGGTCCTGCCTGTGACGGGCTGTACCTCAACGATGCTGAATTGTTTTTTCTCCTGAATCACTTTATACCGTGTGATGGACAATTTGGCCGTTGATCTCCTGCGAAACTTTTTCTGTTCCAGATGCTCGATACAGCTTCTCAATTCCCCCTGCCTTGCATCCAGCCGTCCGTGGACGAGCGCAATATATTTCTTGAAAACGGATCTTTTCTTGAAAACCTCCATCATCAGTTTCTGATGATGTTTGCCCTTCGCAAAAAGAATCACACCGGAGGTATCCCGGTCAAGCCGATGACACGGATGAAGCCTTCCCGTCCCGTCGCTTGTCCGAGGACAAAGATCGTGTTGACTGTTAACAATATTCACCAAGGTGTTTCTTTCATTCTTAGGAGTAGGAATCACCAGAAGTCCCGACGGCTTGTCAAAGACAACGTAATGATCGTCCTCGTATAATATCCTGACGGGATTTCTCAAAAAATGCGCTTGCGTCTCACCATTAGAGGAGGTCACTTCCATCCGACTATCTTCCCAAAGACAACCTCAAGACAACCCAGGGTCATCGACGCCCAAAATGACACCAGGACTACGAGGATTCTTTGTTGGGGTCCAATTGATCCTGTATCAAGGCCGTCAAATGATTGATCTTCTTAAGGAGAATAATGGGAAAGGCCACGATCCAGATCTGAAATGCCAGCGAAAGGAACACCTGCAACGGTGTCAGACTGACTGAAATTGAATTCTCCATATCGTATAGACTTCCTCAACAGACGCCGCGAGGTCTTTCATCACTGCCCGAAGCAGGAACTGACGTAATCCTCGATGGCCTCCGCGTCCCTTTTAGCAATTTCATTGAAAAATACCGCGACATTATAGTGACCTTCGTCCGTGGACGGTTCAACGCGGACGACCACCCCCTGACAATGGATGGTTTTCGTAACACTTTTGTCGTCTTTCCTCAGAGGCAGAAGAATCTGAATCTGGAGTTTCGTCATCAAAGGCACACGCTTGTTGACCCGGCAATAAGCGCCGGAACGGCTGATGTTCACCGTTTCAGTGACGATATCCCATTCCTCTTGGGAGATCTTAATCGGAATATGCGTATCCGCGCGAGGGTGTCGCCTGCGATCGAGACCTCCATACTCCCCTGGAGTCATACTGTCCTCCTCATCATGCAGCGGCGGGTTCGGCGGCAGCGGTTTTTTTCTTATAGCAATTTTTATTGCAATAATAAGCCCCGTCCCGGTAATACCGGCGCACTCTCTTGATGGGTTTCTTACATGAAGCGCAATTTTTGCTGGCTTCACTCGATGATGCTTTTTCCTCAGCCATGATCAAAAACTCCTTTCCTCAATCAGATCAAATACCGCTTCCGAGATCGAAAATCACGCCTCACACCCGTGATTGCACCAACCCCCGGATCTCTTTTCTTGAGTCCCACAGAAAACCGCTTTGCAAAAATTCCAATCCCGCCTGGTAACGATCCATCAGGGGAAGGCCTCTCACCCAAACCACCCGTCCAACACACTCGACCGCCTTCTCAGTGGCCAATTGAATCTGGAGAACTAACTCTGACCCTAAGGGAACAAAATCGTTCGAGGTGATCTGGATTCCTCCCTCACTCAAGTCGCGGGAGAGACACCCACCAAATTGGGCTGGATCTTTG
>CAYIQK010000028.1:7838-12965 GCA_964365515.1 uncultured Planctomycetales bacterium
AAAATCATTCTCCGACAGATGGAAGTGGGTCCCATGGGAAATTTCATATATTTCATCGGGGATTCCAAAACCAAAGAGGTGGCTGTTGTCGATCCGGCCTGGGACGTGGATTTTTTATGCGCCGAGGCTCAAAAAAACGGATTCACGATCACAAACATCCTGTTAACCCACGGCCATCCCGATCACATCAACGGCCTGGATGAAATCCTCTCCCGGCACAATGTCCCCGCGTATATCTCGCGGCACGAGGCCGGATTCTACAGACCCAAACACAAAAATATGATTGAAGTGGAAGACCGCCAGAAACTATCCGTCGGGAACATCACCATTGAATGCGTCCTCACCCCCGGCCACACGCCGGGAAGCCAATGCTTCTGTGTTGCTGATCTCCTCATCACAGGCGACACCCTTTTTATCGACGGATGCGGGCGCTGCGACCTTCCCGGCGGGAATCCCAAACAAATGTACGACAGCCTCTATAACACCATCCTGAAACTTCCCGATTCCACGATGATTTACCCAGGGCACAATTACGGATCCAAACCGTTTGCCGCTCTTGCCTCGCTAAAAAAAACCAATCCCTACCTCACCTGCGCCAATTTGGAAGAATTCCTGTGTGAACGTATGGGCGTGTAATTCAATCCTTTCATGAAAAATGCCCGGATCATCGCGCTGTAGACGCGAAACGGCAGGCATCTCCTGAGGATATAAAGGATCTGTCCTTCCATGTCGGGGATATTGCGAAACGGCGGGTTCCTGGCCTTGATCAATTTCTCGACCATGGCCCCTGTTTCTTCGGGGTCTTTGTGGCAGTCCTCGACGTAGGCCGCGACTTTTTTCTTCAAATGCTGGGAGATAACGTAATAAGGACTATTGGGGTGATCGAAATAACGTGCGTAACGGGCGTTCTCGTAGAAAATTTTGGTCTTGTACGTACCCGGCTCAATCAAAAGGACATCGATGCCAAAAAATTTCAACTCGTAGCGCAGGCTTTCGCTGAAGGCCTCCAGCGCCCACTTGCTGGCGTTGTAGGCGCTAAAGGCCGGCGACGCGGAGAAACCGGCGACGCTCGAGATGTTGATGATCTTCCCGCGCCGGCGCTGGCGCATGAGCGGAATGACCGCGCGGGTCACGTTCTGCACGCCGAAAAAATTCACCTCCATCTGGGCACGGATCTCCTCTTGTGTCAGATCCTCAAAAAAACCTCCGAGCCCGTAGCCGGCATTATTGACCAGCACATCCACATAACCGTATTTCGAACTTATCCAGGAGACAGCCTCTTGAATCATCTGTTGATCCGTAACATCCAGACGCAGGATATCTACTTCACCTCCCCTCCGGTTGACCTCGCTCAAAAGGGCGTTTTGTTTATTCAAATCGCGCATGGTCGCAATCACATGATGGCCTTTGGCAGCCAGGCGGGCAGCGGTCAGGAGCCCAAATCCGCTGGAGGAGCCGGTGATGAGAACAATCTTTGAGGCAGACAAGTCCATACAGTTGATTATGTATTGATTGTTTTCTGAACCAACAAGGAATCAACCAGTGTCAGCGCAATCATGGCCTCGACAACCGGGACAATGCGCGGACAAAGGCATGGGTCATGACGGCCTTTGACCTCAATGGTCGCGGCCTTTCCGTCTTTGGAAACGGTCTGCTGTTTCTGCGCGATGGAGGACGCGGGCTTGACCGCAACACGCAAAACAATATCTTCGCCAGTTGAGATACCCCCCAGGATACCGCCGGCGTGATTGGTCTTTGTGCGGATGCGATCGCCGTCCATATAAAATTCGTCGTTGTGCTGGGACCCGGACATCTTGGCGGCCTCAAAACCGCTGCCAAATTCAATACCGCGAACGGCCCCAATGGACACAAGGGCATAGGCCAGGCGGGCGTTCAATTTTTCGTAAATCGGATCGCCTAATCCCGGCGGACAGCCGTGGACGATCGCTTCGATGATACCGCCGACGGAATCTTTGTTCTTGCGTGCTTCCTCGATCTTCTCAATCATCTGCTTCGCCGCTTCCAGATCCGGCGCACGCACCATATTTTTCTCAATGACCGCATAATCCCGCCTCTGGGCATAAATCCCCCCGACAGCCAGGGTGTAGGCGGCGATGTTGATACCTTGATCTCTCAAGATCTTTTTGGCAATGGCACCGGCGGCGACACGGCAGGCGGTCTCGCGTCCGGACGCACGTCCCGCGCCGCGATAATCCCGATGGCCGTATTTTTGTAAATACGTGTAATCGGCGTGGCCCGGGCGGAAGAGATTTTTAATTTCGTCATAATCCTTGCAACGCTGGTCTTCATTGCGGATGAGCATCGCCACGGGAGTCCCGGTTGTCTTACCCTCAAAGACGCCGGAGAGGATCTCAATCTGATCCGTCTCCTGTCTCTGGGTGGTTACCTTGCTCTGTCCGGGGCGCCGGCGATTCAATTCAAACTGAATATCGGATTCACTCAAACGAAGATTGGGCGGGACACCATCCACCACAACCCCGATGGCGAGCCCATGGCTTTCGCCAAAGGTAGTGATACGAAAGGCTTCTCCAAAGGAATTGCTGGCCATAAACGAGTTTGTTGAGTGAATAATGAACTAAAGATCCGTTACTGCACCTAGGGAAGCCGATGTGACCTCTTTGGCATACTTGCTCAAGACCCCGCGGGTGTAGCGCGGCAGAGGAGGTTTCCATTGGCTTAACCGGCTGTTGATTTCGGTCTGGGGAATATCGAGATTGATCTCACCTTTGAGCGCATCAATGGTGATCGGATCGCCGTCTTCGACGACCGCCAACGGCCCGCCCACGTACGCCTCCGGAGTAATGTGGCCCACCACAAACCCATGGCTTCCTCCGGAGAAACGGCCGTCGGTAATCAACGCCACGTCTTTGCCCAAGCCCTTGCCCATGACCGCGGAAGTCGGCGAAAGCATCTCCCGCATGCCCGGACCGCCCTTGGGGCCTTCATAACGGATGACAATCACATCACCCTTTTTGATATGCCCGGCCAGGATGTTTTTCAATGCTTTTTCTTCAGATTCAAACACGCGGGCCCGTCCGACGAAATGATCCCCCTCCTTGCCGGAGATTTTGGCCACCGCCCCTGTGGGGGCCAGATTCCCGTAAAGAATCACCAGATGCCCTTCTCTCTTGATCGGTTCATCCAGCGGACGGATGACCTTCTGTGCTTTCGAATACGGCTTCACATCCTTCAAATTCTCACGCAGTGTTTTCCCGGTGACCGTCAGACAATCGCCGTGCAAAAGATCGGCATCCAGGAGCGTCTTCATCAGCGGCGTGATCCCGCCGATACGGACCAGATCCGCCATCACATACCGCCCGCTGGGCTTGAGGTCGGCCAGGACAGGGACCTTTCGGCTGATACGGGTAAAATCATCGAGTGACAAAGAGACATCCGCGCTGTGGGCAATCGCCAACAGATGCAAAACCGCGTTGGTTGATCCCCCGACGGCCATCACAACCGTGATCGCGTTCTCAAAGGCTTTTTTCGTCAAAATATCTTTCGGACGGATATCCTCCTTGAGAAGACTGATGACAGCCTTTCCGGCGCGCAGACAATCCTGTTCTTTGGCCTTGGAAATCGCCGCCTGCGCGGAACTGTTCGGCAGACTCATGCCCAAGGCCTCGATGGCACTGGCCATCGTATTGGCCGTATACATCCCCCCGCAGGATCCCGCCCCAGGAATCGCGCACGATTCCACATCGTGCAATTCCTTGGCCGATATCTTTTGATTGGCGTAGGCGCCGACAGCTTCAAAAACGGAAACAATATCCACATCTTTATTTTTATGACGCCCCGGCAGAATGGTCCCCCCGTAAACGAAAACCGACGGCCGGTTCAACCGCGCCATGGCTATGAGACACCCTGGCATATTCTTATCGCATCCGCCAATCGCGACCAAGCCGTCAAAGCCTTCACAGCCCGCAACCGTCTCCACGGAATCCGCGATGACCTCCCGAGAGACCAGGGAATATTTCATCCCTTCCGAGCCCATGGAAATTCCGTCGGAAACCGTGATGGTATTGAAAATCACGGCCTTGCCGCCGTTTTTGTCAACGCCTTCAACGGCCTTGCGGGCCAGCGCATCAATGTGCATATTGCAGGGAGTCACCATGCTCCAGGTGGAAGCGATGCCGATCTGCGGTTTCTTGAAATCACCTTCCTTGAAACCAACAGCCCTCAGCATCGCACGGTTGGGCGCGCGCTCATACCCGTCGGTCACGGCAGAAGAAAACTTACGAAATTTTTTTTTATTCATTGGAATATTGGGCTGATTGAGTTTGTTGAGTTTTCAGGCCAGCCAAGGTTTCTCTTGTTTCAATCTCTCTTGGAAGGATTCAATCTGATCGGCAAACTGCAGCGTCCATCCGATCTGGTCTAATCCTTTCAACAGACACGTCTTCACAAAAGCGTTGATTTCAAAGCGATACCGATTGCCGTCAGGCCCGGCGACAAACTGTTGGGTCAAATCTGCGGTGATCTGTGCGCCCGGATTTTTCCCAACCGCGTGAAACAGTTCGTCGACATCCCCGATTTTTAATACTACCAACAAAATTCCGTTTTTGACACAATTATTGTAGAAAATATCGGCAAAGCTCGGCGCGATAATGACGCGGAATCCGTAATCGGCCAAAGCCCACGGGGCATGTTCGCGGCTCGATCCGCAGCCGAAATTATCCCGGGCCAGAAGAATGGTTGCCCTGCGATAGTCTGTTTTATTAAGAACAAAATCGGAGTTTTCCTGAGTTCCCTCGTAATCCGAATAACGCCATTCGTGGAACAAATGTTTGCCGAAGCCGGTGCGTTCCGTCTTGCGTAAAAACTGTTTCGGAATGATCGCATCCGTATCGACATTCGCCCGATCCAACGGCACGGCGATTCCGGTATGTTTTGTGAATGGGTTCATCTTACAAAAACTTTCTCACGTCCGTAATTTTCCCTTCAATGGCCGCGGCCGCCGCCATGATCGGACTCATCAGATGGGTCTTCCCGCCGGGGCCTTGACGTCCTTCAAAATTGCGGTTGCTGGAGGATGCGCACCTCTCGCCGGATTTCAATTGGTCGTCATTCATCCCCAGACACATGGAACACCCCGCATAGCGCCAC
>CAYIQK010000029.1:0-1984 GCA_964365515.1 uncultured Planctomycetales bacterium
GCGTATACGGCAAATCCATCACCGACGCCTGCCTCGGATGGGAAGACTCCGAAAAGCTCATCGTCGATATCGCGCAATCCCTGACAAAATGATAAGCTTACCCCTCCACAAAGTTTTTATTGTGTTATAATAGGCGCCCATGAACGAAAAATTCGTACGTATTTTCAAGAAATTGGATGTTAACGAAATCAAAGAACATCTTCTGGTTTATGGAGATCTGGGCGGAAACTGCTCGGCGTGCCAAAAAATGGACATCACGTTTGAGGCAACGCACTGCCCGGGCTGTCAAACGGAATTCAAGTACATCGCGTTTCGTAATCCCAGAGTTCATATGCCAAAGCTGCAGAAACTTCACGCCGAGCGGCCCCAGGTCGTTATTGTCGATTGTGAAGATTACAACCACCATATCGGGGCGTTGAAGGCGCAGAAATTTTTGAAGTCATGATCAACAAACCCCGGCTCATCAAACTCACCCAAAAAGTCATTTCCTACAATTCCGAGAACCCGCCGGGCAACGAGTGGGCGCTGGCACAATTTATCGCGAGGGACATGAAGTCCTGCGGGTTAGAAGTCAAGACGTATACCTTTGCCAAACGCCGGCCCAATATCGTGGCGACCTTGAAAGGGACACTCCCGCGCAAGCAGGCCGAGGCCGAGGCGATCCTGATCACACCGCATTTTGACACGGTCCCGATCGGGAAGGGCTGGAAGTTTAAGCCCTTGGGAGGACAAATCCATCAAGGTCAAATTTACGGCCGCGGGGCCAGTGACGACAAAGGGAATTTAGCCAGTTGCCTGGAAGTCATGCGCAGTCTCGCGGAAGACCGCGTGAAACTGCGCAAAGACGTCATCATGGCCGCCACGGCCGATGAAGAAACAGGCAGTCAATATGGCATCATCCCGTTACTGGAGAAAAAAGTGCTCAAACCCGGATTGGCGCTTGTCATGGATTCGGATGGGTTTGATGCCATCATCGTCCAGAAAGGACTCATCCATTGCCGGATCCAAATTTTCGGAAAAAAGGCCCACGGGGCTTACAACTGGCGGGGGGTCAACGCCATTGAACACGCGGCGCTGGTGATCCGCAGGATCAAACAAATGAAGTTTAAGTACAAAAAACATCCCCTGCTGCACGGGCCCACGGTCAATATCGGCGTGATCAAAGGCGGTGATAAGGTCAATATGGTTTGTGACTTTTGCGAGTTTGCGATGGATTTGCGGTTTTTGCCGGACATGAACCCGCAGGAGATCCTCAAGGATATCCGGCGTGTCATCCGGACCGTGACGAAGAGATTCAAGATTGAGATCGATGATTTACAGCTTCCCTATGAAATGGACATGCGTCATCCGTCTGTTCAATTGTATGTCAAGACGGCCAAGAAGCTTGGGTGTAAGACTCGACTCAAGGGGAGCGAAGGGGCAACCGTCATCACGTTCTTCAAAAAACACGGCATTCCGGCCTTTGCGACCGGTTACGGCGCCCGCGGCACTGCCCACACCAACGACGAATATGTTGATATCCAATCGCTGTATCGGGGGACACAACTGCTTGAACGCTATATCAAGGAGTATGACCAATTATGAAACCGGTAACTCATGCGGTGATTTCTCTGGGGGTCAGCGCCCTTTTGCTGACATGGACAAAGTCGTGGGCGGCGGCCTTTGCTTGTTTTTTAAGCGGTATCTTCATCGACATCGACCATCACCTCGATTACTGCCTCATGAGAGGAAAATTTCCATTTCTTTACCGTGAACTTCAAGATTACTGCCTCACGGCGCGGAATGGCAAACTCTACATCATTTTCCATTCCTACGAATTGCTGTTGATTTTCTGGATCATCCTCACTTATTACCGATTAGACGGAATTTGGATCGGAATCGCGATCGGCATGAGCGTTCATCTTGTTTGTGACCAGTGGAGCAATCCTTTAAAGCCGCTGGCCTACTTCATCACGTATCGGATCAAACATGGATTCGAAGGCAA
>CAYIQK010000029.1:2084-4304 GCA_964365515.1 uncultured Planctomycetales bacterium
TAAAGCCGCTGGCCTACTTCATCACGTATCGGATCAAACATGGATTCGAAGGCAAGAGACTCTTGCTCGAGGGATACCTTGAAAACATCCGATAGATGTTTTTTATATCCACCGATTTTAACGTCGGTCTTTGTTTTTTTCTATTGTCTTTTGCCGGCCATTGGACGGGCAGACAACGCCGCCGCTTCTTCCTCCCAATCAGGGAATCTTCCTTTTCGACAGGGAGAGAGGATTGTTTACGATATCAGAAAGCTCAATCTGAAAATCGGCGAGGCCGCCCTGACCTTTCACGGCCTGACGCAGTTGGACCATCGGCAGGTATTTCTGATCACCTTTGTCTCCAAGGGACCTGAATTTTTTGATGAAGAGAGGATTTTTCTTGATCCGGAAACATTTTTTCCGATTCAAGTCCAGAGGGATATCAACATCTTCGGGAGAAAGGAAAAAATCGTTGAGCATTACAGCCCGCACGATGGTGTTGTCGAGGTCGTGAAGACGGTACGGGAGAAAACCAGCAGGGATGTCATCCGTAAACCTCAACGGTTGGATAATCTTTATTGCTTCATTTATCGTTACCGCAGATCCGGCGGATTCCGGATCGGTGAGGACTTGCAGATGCATCTGCCGACAAAAGACGTTCAGTTCAAACTCTTAACAACGGATCCGCTCAAAATCAACGGGAAACCACTCGACGCGTATTATATGGAAAGCATCCCGAAAAAATACAGGGTCTGGTTTTCCAAAAGTCAAGACAAGATCCCGCTTCGCATCGACGGGGCTGTCGGTTTCGGCAAAACCGCCCTGGTCATGAGAGAGTATCATCGATGAAACTAGAATATCAATCTGCAAAAAGGAGGGATTTATGATAGTGCTTGGAATCGTATTGGTTTTCTCGCTTGCGGCTGTGGTGTGGACGATTGGTATTTATAACGACCTGATTCGATTACGGGAAAACGTTAAAAACGGCTGGTCGCAAATTGATGTCCAGCTCAAACGTCGTCACGACCTTATCCCTAATCTGGTGGAGACGGCCAAGGGATACATGGGCCATGAAAAAGATACCCTGGAAAAGGTCATCAAGGCCAGGCAGCAGGCCATTGATGCGACGAACATCAAAGACCGTCAACTCGCCGAGAATCTCTTGACCGGAACCCTGCGCAGTCTTTTTGCCGTCTCAGAGAACTATCCGAATCTGAAGGCGGACGTCCAGATGCGGCAGGTTCATGAAGAATTGGTCTCCACCGAAAATAAAATCACTTTTGCCCGTCAGTATTACAACGACGAGGTCAACCGGCTCAACACGGCCGTGCAATCTTTTCCGGACAGCATCATCGCCGGTAAGTTCAAGTTTGAGAAGAGCGAATTCTTTGTGATTGAGGACAACTCAGAGAAAAAAGCGCCCGCAGTTAAGTTTTAACCCCGCGATATGCCGTATTCCTTTGTCAAAATTGAGGAAGACAAAACCAGAATCATCGGTTTTGTCTTCTTCTTTTTGATCCTCTTTTACTTTATCTCCATTTGGGTGATTGTTGTCCTGGTGAGAAATTTCTACCAGCAGTTTGTTGTTCCCACCGACCCTCCAACGCCATTTTTATTCTTAAGCCCACGTGACAGCTGGAAAATTATCGCCATCGCATTGTGTACCGCCTTTTTCCATTGGCAATATTCCATCACCGGGCTTATGGAAAAAATCCTTGGTGTGTTGAGGACGGAAGATTTGAAGGAAGCCGATACGTATCATCAGATGTTGCGCAATATCATTGGTGAGGTTTCGGTCGCCACCGGCGGGAAGAAAATGAAAGGGGTCGTTATTCCAACGTCCGCCATGAATGCCTTTGCCCTGGCCGATTTCGATGGGCGCGCGGTGATCGGGGTGACCGAAGGGCTGCTGGCCCGATTGACACGGCCGCAGATCGAGGCCGTCGTGGCCCACGAGGCGGCTCATATCGTCACGGGGGATTGCCTGGCGACGACCGTGATCAGCTCCCTTTTTGAATTGTACAGCTCGGCCTTGCGCGGCCTGGAAATCATGCTGAGGCTTGATGATAACAGTTATGAATATCGGTATCCACGAGCAGGTGGTGCAGGTGGGAAGGCCGCGGTTTTGATTGTTTTGGTCTATATCCTTTTATCCATCACAAAGGTCATGGGCTATCTGATGCATATGTTCATCTCCCGGCAGAGGGAATACCGGGCGGATGCCATTGCCGTGCGTCTGAC
>CAYIQK010000029.1:4404-12836 GCA_964365515.1 uncultured Planctomycetales bacterium
TTGATTCCTGCGCCATTGCAATGGATGGTTCATCAGGACGGCCAGTGGCAGGGCCCCTTTGATCTGAAAGCTGTGACAACACTCAGTGGGCTTAAGCCGGAGACATGGGTGAAACGTCTGGGAACTGACAATCTCGCGATGGCCTATGAAGACATAGACATCAGGGATATTGTTAATCAGCGATCCGACGCTTGCGGGCTGTATCGATGCCCGAAGTGTCAAATCCTTCTGAATAAGGTGTCCTATGAAGGAGCGGAAATCAACCAATGTCCTTTCTGTCAGGGGGTGTTGGTCGATGAGAATGACGTCCAACGCATTTTGATTCGCCGGGAGGCAGGGTTCTCGGATCGGATTGTCAAAATCGGCGATGGTCTCAAACGCCAAGAGCGAATGTTGAAAGAAGCCAAAATCAACCGGGACCCCAAAACCCTGTATCCATGTCCCCGATGTCGGCACAAAAATGACCGGATGTTGAGAACTTTTTATACCACCGCCTACCGGGTCGAGGTCGACAAATGCTTGATGTGCGGTGTGGTTTGGTTTGACAAGGATGAATTGGAGGTTTTGCAATATCTTCTGGAGGACCGCACGCAGTCGAAATAGGCGGCCGCCACGGAAATCGGATAGATACTCCTTTGACTTCTGGGGTGATTTGTGGTTCAATAGAGACTCAAATTTATATACCAGTACCCCATTCACAATTAACCATTGACAATTCATAAGATTATGTCATTCCCTGATCGCAACGGACATTTCGGAGCATTCGGCGGCAAGTATGTTCCGGAGACGCTGATGGCCCCTTTGGAGGAGTTGGAAAAGACCTTCCGCGCATTGCGGTCCGATGGGAAATTCAAGAAAGATCTGAAGTATTATCTCAAGGAATATGCCGGCCGGCCGACACCGCTCTATTACATTGAGCGCCTCAGCCGGCATCTGAAAAGGTTGAAGGTATATCTCAAACGCGAGGACTTGCTTCATACCGGCGCCCACAAAATTAACAATACGCTGGGACAGGTCTTGGTGGCCAAACGCATGGGAAAGACCCGGATCATCGCCGAGACCGGGGCCGGACAGCATGGGGTCGCCACCGCCACGGCCGCGGCGTTGATGGGCCTAGAATGCGAAATCTACATGGGGGCCGAGGATATGCGGCGTCAGGCGCTCAATGTGGACCGCATGAAACTTCTGGGAGCCAATGTCATCCCCGTCACCAGCGGTTCACAGACCCTCAAAGACGCCATGAACGAGGCCATTCGCGACTGGGTCACCAATGTCCGTCACACATTTTATATCATCGGGTCCGTGGCCGGACCGCATCCGTATCCGTGGATGGTCAGGGAATTTCAAGCCGTGATCGGCCGCGAGGCCAGAAGACAATTCCTCGCGAAAGAGAAAAAACTGCCGGACTATCTCGTGGCGTGTGTCGGAGGGGGAAGTAACGCCATGGGATTATTCCACGCCTTTTTCAAAGATACGGCAGTCACGATGATCGGCGTGGAGGCCGCCGGCTTGGGGCTGAACACGTTTCACCATTCGGCGTCCTTGGCGAAAGGCGAGATCGGTATTCTGCACGGCAGTAAAAGCGATGTCCTGGAAACCAAAGACGGCCAGATCAGGACAGCGCATTCGATTGCCGCCGGGCTGGATTATCCCGGTGTGGGGCCGGAACACGCCTACTACAAAAAAATCGGACGGGCTGGTTACGTCTCAGTCACGGACAAAGAGGCCATCAAGGCCTTGAAGTTATTGTCCACGATGGAGGGGATTATACCTGCCCTGGAATCGGCCCATGCCGTGGCTTATTTAGAGAAGTTGGCCGGCCGAGTTGCGCGGCCCAGCACTGTGATCGTCTGTCTCTCCGGACGCGGGGATAAGGACATGGGGACAATTAAAGATTTGATTTAGGGTACAGGGTTCAGGGGATAGGGTTCAGTACAATGAATAGAATTGATCAAAAATTCAAAGAATTGAGAAGAGAAAAGAAGAAAGCATTCATCGCCTTTATCACGGCCGGGGATCCGGATTTGAAAACGACCGAGGAACTGGTCTTGTCCTTTGAACGCTCCGGAGTTGATATCGTTGAATTGGGCGTACCGTTCTCGGATCCGCTGGCGGATGGCCCAACAATTCAGGCCTCCTCCCAGCGGGCACTGAGGAACAAGGTGAATCTGGGGAATATCCTCCATACGGTCGCGCGCATTCGGCAAAAATCGCAGATCCCGATCGCCTTGATGACTTATTACAACCCCGTTTTCCATTACGGCGAGAACGCATTTGCAGCTCAGGCAAAAAAAAACGGTGTCGACGGCTTGATCGTTCCCGATCTGCCTCCGGAAGAAGCCAAAAATCTCATCACAGAAGCAAGGATCAACGATATTTCCACCATTTTCTTTTTAGCGCCCACGACAACTCTCCAGAGGACGCGGCATATCATCGCGGCCTCAACGGGTTTCATTTACTATGTGTCGTTGACCGGCGTGACAGGCGCCCGCCGGCAACTGTCCTCAACCCTGAAAGAACAAGTGGAATTGGCAAAAACCCTTACGGATAAGCCGATCTGTGTCGGATTCGGCGTATCAACAGCCTCCCAAGTCGGGTCGGTTGCCAGAATCAGTGACGGCGTGATTGTGGGAAGCGCCATCGTTAATGAAATTCAAAAGAATACTGGAAAGGATAACTTGGTCGGCAATGTCTCGCGATTCGTACGGCAGTTGAGCGGATGCCGAAACGTCGCGATCTGACCAAGACACAACCCAATCGCATGTATCCAAAAACAGTTTTACCCAACGGTCTTCGCGTCATTTCGCACCAGATGAAGGAACGTGACAGCATCGCCTTAGGCTTTTGGATCGGGGTCGGCGGCCGCTATGAGGAGGATCCGATGAAAGGCGCGGCGCATTTCTTGGAGCATATGGCCTTCAAGGGAAGCCGGAAATATTCGTGTGCAAAGATCAAGGAGTTGGTCGAGGGTGTGGGGGGGATGCTCAATGCCTTCACATCGGAAGAGCAGACATGTTTTTATGCCAAAATACCTTCCCAGCATCTGGATCAGACCTTTGACGTCCTGGCGGATATGATCGTCTATCCGCAAATTGCCGAGAACGCCATTGCCAAAGAGAAAACGGTGATTGTGGAAGAAATCAAAATGTACAGGGATCTGCCCCAATATTTTGTTTTGGAGTTGTTGGATGAACTTTTATGGCCAGGTCATCCTTTAGGGAGAAATTTAGCCGGAACGACTGAGACCGTCACAGCCATGAGCAGGGAAGATCTGCACGGTTTTCATGGGGTTCATTATGTGCCTGGCAACATTGTGGTGTCGGCCTGCGGGAGGGTGAATCATCAAAGGATCGTCAGCCTCGCTAAAAAAAAGTTGGGCCGGATCGGCAGTGCCAAACGTTGTTCTTACATTAAGGCCGACAATTCCCAGGCACGGCCGCGCGTGAAGCTTTTCCGTAAGGATATCGAGCAGATGCATGTGGCCTTCGGCGCCCTGGGGTTTGACGAGAATCACAAAGACCGGCATGCGTTGAGCCTCTTGAGCGTGATATTGGGAGGCAACATGTCCAGCCGGCTCTTTGTTGAGATACGGGAAAAAAGGGGGCTGGCTTATTCGATTTCCAGCGCCTCTAAGACCATGCATGACACAGGTCTTTTCCTCATCCGAGCGGGGGTTGACAATCAAAAGGTGACACAGACGATGGCGTTGATTCTCAAAGAACTCGAGAAAATCAAGCGGAAGGGAGTCGCCAGCGGAGAATTCACGCGGGCTAAGGATTATCTGCTGGGGCAGATTCTCTTGGGGCTGGAAGACACCATGGAACATATGCTCTGGATCGGCGAAACGTTGATTAGTAAGGACAAAGTCAAGACGCTCAAAAGCCTGATTGCGGATTTTAGAAAGACCACACAAGAAGATATCCGCCGGGTCGCCAGGGATGTCCTGAAGGAGAACCGGTATAATCTGGCTGTCGTTGGCCCCTTGAGCGCCCAGCAGGAAAAAGAACTGGCAGCGATGATGAATGCGGCTGTTTGAGCGTTTTAATCATTTTTTTGATTTGACAAGCCATTTATTATCAGCTAAACTCTACTTGTTATTTTCGCCTAAATGAAACACCAGTCAAGGAGGACGGAATGGAAGAGTTATCATTTTACGACGTCAAGACCAAGTCAAAGTTCAATGCCACTGAATACGATGTCCGTGAGAAATCAGGTCGTTTTTTTGCCGTAGCCAAATCCCCGAAGGGAACTCATGAGTGTTGGAGGGTTCTCAGCAAAGACCAGGCCAAAAAGTTAAAGAAGTAAGATCGGATCCCACAAAATATTTCCAGAGCTTCGTTGACTCCAAGAAATATTGCCAAATCCATAGCCCAATTCGCTTCCGATATGAAAGCGGAGGATATTGTCGTCCTTGACATGCGCAAAGTGGTCAATTATTGCGACTACCTTGTCCTTTGTTCCGGGAATACTGACAGGCATGTCCGGGCCATCGCCGATTGTGTTGACGAAAAACTGACCGCATCAGGGATAAACTTGCGTCTTCGGGAGGGGCTGCAAAAGTCCGACTGGATCATTCTCGACGGCGGCGATGTCGTTACGCATGTTTTTCAAAAGCGCCTGAGGGAATTTTATCAGTTGGAATATTTGTGGCGGGAAGCCAAAAAAATCAAGTGGGAATCCAGATAAATTCAAATTTCAAAGCACAGTTCAAGGCACATCTGGAAAACGCACTGCAGAGGTCATTTCCCTCCCAACAGCCCCTGCCGTTTTTTGAATTGGAAATCCCAGCCGAGAAAACGCACGGGGAATTTTCTTCCAATATCGCTTTGAAATCGGCGAAAATATTTCGGAAGTCTCCTTTGCACATCGCTGAAGAGATCCGTGAAATTTTCCAAAACAGCCTGCGCGGAACATCCCTCGAAGACAAAATCGCCAGAATCGAAGTCAAAAATCCCGGTTTTGTGAATTTCTTTCTCACCCCTTGCGCGCTCTACGATATTCTGGAGCAAATCTTTCAAGAAGGTGACTCTTACGGCAAATCAGCCATCGGCCAAAACAAAAAAATCCAGGTCGAGTTTGTCAGCGCGAATCCGACCGGTCCGTTGAGTGTGGCTCATGCCAGGCAGGCCGCGGTGGGGGATGCGCTGGTGAATATCCTGAATTTCCTCGGATTTGAGGCCAAGCGTGAATATTATATCAATGACGGCGGCAACCAGATCAACCTCCTGGGAGAGTCGATCCGGTGCCGGGCGATCGAACTTCTGGGAGGCCGGGCGGATCTTCCTGAAAACGGTTATCAAGGCGAGTATGTCAAGGACATCGCCGGGGATTTTATGAAAAAGCACGGTATCACGGCGCTGGAGGATATTCAGGCCGCCGATGTGAGGAGGTTTCGTCAGTTTGGCGTTGATTATCTCATGGCCGTTATCCTCAAAGATTTGGATGACTTCCATGTCCATTTCGATTTTTGGGCCCACGAAACGAAGATCGCCACCCCCCAAAATATCGAAGCGGTTTTTGACGATTTGAGGGAGAATGGTTTTCTTTATGAGAAAGACGGCGCCTTGTGGTTCAAATCCACTGATTTGGGCGATGATAAGGACCGTGTCGTTAAAAAAAGTACCGGGGCATACACCTACCTCGCGCCGGATATCGCCTACCACAAAAACAAATACGAACGGGGATTTGAAAAAATCATCAACATCTGGGGGCCGGATCATCACGGGTATATCCCGCGGTTGAAAGCCGCGGTCGTCGCCCTGGGGAAAGACCGCGAATCATTGAAAGTTCTCATCGTGCAGTTGGCCACCATTTACCGTGACGGCAAGCCGGTTTCCATGTCAACACGGCGCGGGGAATTCATCAGCCTGCGGGAAGTGATCGACGAGGTCGGTGTGGATGCCGCCCGGTTCTTTTTCCTGATGCGCCATATCAACGTCCACTTAGACTTTGATCTGGAATTGGCTAAAAAGGAAACCCCGGAGAATCCTGTTTATTACATTCAATACGCGCACGCGCGCATCCATAGCATCAATAAAAAGGCCAAGGAAGCAAGTCTCACGGAGAGGAAAACAGATTTCGCCCTATTGAAAGAGGAAGACGAGCTTGATTTGATCAAAAAACTCGGAAGTTTTCCCGATATCCTGATGATTTGTTATCATGAACTGGATCCTTATGCCTTAGTCAGTTATCTTCAGGAATTGGCGACTTGTTTTCATAAATTTTACGACCGCCATCGGGTGATCACGGAAGATCATGCGCGCTCTTGCGAACGCCTTGCCCTCATCAACGCGGCCAAAATCGTGTTGGCCAACGGTCTTCGTCTTCTGGGTTTGAGCACGCCGGAAAAAATGTGATCGCCCGCCTCAATGCTCTCGGCGTGACCCAAGCTTCTTGCAAATCATTGATGGGTCTACAGTCAAACAATTGAAGGAGGGATGATGCAGAAAGATTGGCATATCAAAGATGCGGATCCCCAATTGCAGACGAAATTGAGCGGCGCCTTAGACGTTCATCCGATTGTGGCTCAGCTTTTGATCAACCGCGCGATTGTTAACGTGAAAGAAGCTCAGGACTTTCTGAAAGCGGATCTCGCGGGATTGCATGATCCGTTTCTGTTGAAGAATATGGACGTGGCGGTTGAGCGCATCCGCCTGGCCCAGCTTCGCAAAGAACGCGTCCTTGTGTTCGGAGATTATGATGTGGACGGCGTCACATCCTCAGCGCTTTTGAACAATATCCTCACTCAAATGGGGATAGAGGTGCTTCATTATATCCCTCATCGGATGCATCACGGTTACGGTCTCAATGAAGAAGTCAGCGGTTTTGTCTGTGAGCACAAGGTCAGTTTGTTGATTGCCGTCGATTGTGGTATCACCGCCTGTCATGAAGTCGGGTTATTGAGACAACAGGGCGTTGATGTGATCATCATTGATCATCACCATCCCTCGGAAATCCTGCCGGAGGCCACGGCCATCATCGATCCCAAGCAGAAAGATTGCCCGTATCCATTCAAACATCTGGCCGCGGTTGGATTAGTGGTCAAATTGGCCCAGGCCCTTTTGGGCGGCATCAGCGAAGAGGCTCTCAATCTTGCGGCCATCGGGACGGTAGCGGATGTGGTTCCGCTTCAGGGAGAGAATCGTATCCTTGTCAAATCCGGGCTGGCGAGTCTTGTGAACACAAAAAATAAGGGGTTGATGGCGCTTCTGGAGACGGCCAGGATCAAGGATAAGAAAATCACGCCGTTTCACGTCGGGTTTATCTTAGGACCGAGGATCAATGCCGCGGGGCGTATGGATACGGCCTCCAAATCCCTGGATTTGTTTCTCAGCGACGACGCCGCCAAGGCCTATGATCTGGCGAAGGCTCTGGAACGGCACAATACCGAGCGTCAAAAGATGCAGGGCAGTATCGTTGAAGAGGCCATCGAGATTGTCGAACGGGAGGTGAATTTCAAGGATCAGAAGGTCATTGTCGTCAGCAAACAAGGGTGGCATAAAGGGGTTTTGGGAATCGTTGCCTCCAAGATCGTCGACAGGTATTACCGGCCGACGGTTGTCATCTCCATTGATGAAGACGGGATTGGTACGGCCTCGGCCCGCTCCATCGACGGCTTTCATCTTCATCGCGCCTTGCAAAGTTGCGCGGATTATCTGGAGGCCTTCGGCGGGCATGAAGGTGCCGCCGGTCTAACCATCCGAGAAGAAAACATTGATCCTTTCCGGAATTTGATCAATGAACTTGCTCACGAAATGCTGGAGGCGAAGAGGCTGATCCCCACGCTTCGGATCGATTGCGAAATTCCCCTAGCGAGCATCAGTATGGGATTGGCAGGGATCATCGATTCGATGGAACCCTTTGGAGAGGGAAATCCGGCGCCGATTTTTTGTTCTCGCCACCTGTCGGTCAAAAGAACACCTTTGATCCTGGGAAAAGACACCCTGAAGTTATGGGTTTCGGACGGGGACTTCACCATTTCCGCTGTGGGTTTCAATATGGCGAGATATCAGGGAATGCTGCGGCCGGGTGAGAAGATCGATCTTGCGTACCAGATCATTATTGACGAATGGAATAAGGAACCGACGCCGCAACTGAAGCTCAAAGACATCCGAATGAGTGCAGGCATTAGGCCTTCGTGATTTTTCCCGCGGTGATACAGGTAGTGCAGACGTTGACTCTTCGGACTGTCCCGTCGCGGTTGATCTTGACTCTTTGAAGATTGGGGAGGAACCGGCGCAGACTTTTTCCGACGATCTTAGAACCGGCACCGCCGGTCCGCTTGATCTGCCCGCGCCTTTTGTATTTGACGCCGGGAATAGCGCCTTTGTTACAGATGACACACGTTCTTGGCATTGCGGCTCATATCCTCTATTGTGAGATTTCGGAAAACATCTTACGATATAACGATTGAGGGAAAGTATAATGAAAAA
>CAYIQK010000030.1:0-2846 GCA_964365515.1 uncultured Planctomycetales bacterium
GGCGCTCAACCTCGCTGATGAGATGTCTTACACCTACGCGGCCACCATCGACCGCGTCATCGACGGCGATACGTTGCTGGCGCTCGTTGAGGCCGGCTTCCGGATCATCGTGCGCGACCGCCTGCGCCTGCGCGGGATCGATTGTCCGGAGACGGGCACGCCGGAAGGGGACCGGGCCAAAAGGTACGTGGAAAAACTCTTGCCGGCGGGTTCCACTATTGTCGTCAAATCGCACAAGTCGAAGACCGACATCCACGGCCGTTTTGTCGCGGACGTTTTCTACCGAAAAGGCGCCGCGGACGCGCGCGAGATCATCAAGGACGGCGCGTATCTTAATCAGGATCTGCTCGACAGCGGACACGCCGTGCGGATGGCGGAATCATGAGTTCTCGCGAACGAGGAATTTTTTATTGACAACTCAAAGAAAATGGTTAAAATTGCACATTAGCATTCTCACGGGCAGAGTGCTAAAACAGGCTGGTATTGGGATAAACTATGACACCGCGAAGATCTGAAGCAAAAGAAAGAAAAGAGAATATCCTCGCAATCACGGTCGACCAGTACATCAAGACTATATTTCCTGTGAGTTCTGCCTTCATCGCTCAGGAATCCGGTCTTGAACTGAGTTCGGCCACGATTCGCAATGTGCTGGCGGAGTTGGAAGAGGAAGGTTATTTGACCCATCCCCATACCTCGGCAGGCCGAATCCCTACTCAGATGGGTTACCGTTATTATGTGGATCATCTCATGGAAGAGATTCAGCTTTTGGAAGAGGAAAAAACGCGTATCCGCGGTGAATATGCCCGGGTCTCGGCTGAGTTGGAGGATCTCTTGGAGAGGACATCGAAGGTCTTATCCGAGACCACTCATTACACGAGCTTTGTTTCAGTTGATGGTTGGGGCCATAAGGTGTTTTGTCAGGGGACGAGTTTTATCGTGGGATATCCTGATTATCAGAACATCGAGAAAATAAGATCCATCCTGGCTGTCTTGGATGAAAAAGAGCGTCTCTGGGAGATCATCAATAAGGCATTGGAGAGAAAGGTGGAGGTTTTTATCGGCAGGGAGATGGAGTGTGAGGACATTGACAATTGCTCCATGGTTGTTTCGCGCTATAGATCCAGACACGGCCAAAGCGGGCGCATCGCGGTACTTGGGCCTACGCGTATGGATTACAAGCGGGTGGTTTCGGCCTTGGATTATCTGTCGAGTCTGATGGAGGAAATCCTCTGATGAATCATAAAGAGGCATCGGCAAAAAATGACGGGATCGGACGGGAATCCCAATCCGGGGAGGATCACAATTCCCAGGCGGCCTCCCCTGCAGACGGGGGCGTAGCAGAGAAGACTGTCATCCTCAAGGAATCGGATCATGAGAGGCTTCTCAATGAAGCCGCTCAGCTCAAGGACAAATATCTCCGCATTTATGCGGAGTTTGAAAATGCCCGTAAGCGCATGGATCGCGAGCGGCAGGAGTTCATCAAATACGCCAATGAAGGGCTGATCGCGGAGTTTCTCAATATCCTGGATAATCTGGAACGGTCGGTGGAAGCCGCCCAGGCCAAACATGAGGATTACGCGGCTTTCCTTCAGGGTGTTGAGATGATCATGGCGCAGATCCATGAGATGCTCAAGAAAAACAGCGTCAGGCCGATCGACGCCAAGGGGCAGATGTTTGATCCGCATTGTCATGAGATCCTCATGCAGGAAGAATTCGAGGGGGTTGAAGAAGGAACCGTTCTCGAGGAGTTTCAAAGGGGATACACCTTAGGCGGCCGGGTGATTCGGACGAGTAAGGTGAAAGTGGCGAAGAATCAAGAGAAAAAAAAGAATTAGAGATTACAAAGACACCAAGACACATGTGACCTTGTGGGCTTGAAGCAAGGAGGATAAAATGGCAAAAGCAATTGGTATTGACTTGGGAACATCAAACTCAGCCGCGGCGGTCATGGAAGCTGGACGTCCGACGATTATCCCTTCGGCGGAAGGGGCAGGGGTTTCTTCCGGCAAGGCATTCCCTTCTTTTGTGGCGTTCACCAAAGACGGACAGCGCTTGGTCGGGGAGCCGGCCCGCCGTCAGGCACCGATGAATTCCGAAGGAACGATCTATGCCGCCAAGAGGAAAATGGGGACGGACCACAAATATCATGTCGGCGGCAAGGAATTCACCCCGCAGCAGATCAGCTCCTTCATCCTTCAGAAGATCAAGGCGGATGCCGAGAAATATCTTGGCGAAACCGTTGATGAGGCCGTGATCACGGTCCCCGCTTATTTCAATGACAACCAGAGGCAGGCCACCAAAGATGCCGGCGAGATTGCGGGTTTGAAGGTGCTTCGGATCATCAATGAGCCGACCGCGGCGTGTCTGGCGTACGGACTGGACAAGGCCGGCAAGGAACAGAAGATCATGGTCTTTGATTTCGGCGGCGGGACTCTCGATGTGACGATCCTTGAGATGGGATGGGATGAGGGACATAAGGCGGCCACCTTCGAGGTCATATCCACCAGCGGAGACAATGAACTCGGTGGAACGGATATGGATAACATTTTGATCAATCATATTTGTTCGGAGTTTAAGAAGGATGCGGGGATTGATCTCAAAAACGACAAGATGGCTTTTCAGCGCCTGCGCGAGGCCGCGGAGAAGGCGAAGGTGGAGCTTTCCAGCACTGTCTCGACGGATATCAATCTTCCATTCATCACCGCCGATTCCAGCGGTCCCAAACATCTGACGATGACCATCGACCGCGCCAAGCTGGAGAGCCTGGTGTCGCCTTTGATTGACCGATGCCGCGGACCGATTCTTCAGGCGATGAAGGATGCCTCGGCCAAACTCGGTGAGAGCGT
>CAYIQK010000030.1:2946-4853 GCA_964365515.1 uncultured Planctomycetales bacterium
GTTGAGTTGGGCCGTTTTGATCTGGTGGGGATTCCTCCGGCGCCGCGCGGTATTCCGCAGGTTGAGGTCAGCTTCGATATTGATACCAATGGGATTGTTCATGTGACGGCCAAGGACAAAGGAACGGGCAAGGAGCAGTCGATCCGCATCACGGCTTCCACCAAGCTCTCCGAAGAAGAGATCAGCCGGATGGTCAAGGACGCCGAAAAATACGCCCAGGATGATAAGAAACGCAAGGAGAAGGTGGAGCTCATCAACCAGGCCAACGCGTTTTTATATTCAACGGAAAAATCAGTCAAGGATTATGGCGACAAAATTTCCGCCGGTGACAAGACGGCCATCGAGAAGGAATTGGAGGTCTTGAAGGAGGCGATCAAGGCGGATGATGAGGCGAAGATCAAGCAGACAATGGAATCACTTCAGAAGGCAAGTCATAAATTGGCCGAAGAGGTTTACAAGGCCACAGCGTCCCAGCAGGCCGATACCGGCGGATCTCATCCGGGCGGTCATGAGGCGCAGGGATCCTCAGCCTCAGGAACAGATCACACGAAAGAAGCCAAAGGCGGCGGCAAGGAAGATGATATCATTGATGCCGATTTCAAGGCGGAGTGATAAATAAATCAGTGGTCATATGAAAAAAGATTATTACGAGATATTGGGCGTTGTCAAGAGCGCGGCCCAGCAGGAAATTAAAAAATCCTACCGTTCTCTTGCCTTGAAGTTCCATCCCGACCGTGTCCCGGAGGCGGAGAAAAAAGAAGCCGAGCAGAAATTCAAAGAAATTTCAGAGGCTTACGGCGTTTTATCCGACCCCAAAAAACGTTCCATGTATGATCAATACGGCCATGCCGGCATCGATCAACAGTACACAACCGAAGACATTTTCCGGGGTGCTGATTTCGGCAGTATTTTTGAAGAGTCAGGGCTGGGGGATGTGTTCAGTCAGTTTTTTGGCGATATGGGGTTTGATATTCTCGGAGGCGGCGGCGGGGGCAGGGGAAGAGGCCGGCGAAGTCGCCGCGGCAGGGATGTCCAATATGAAATCGATATCACTCTGGAAGAGGCCTTTTCAGGGGTGGCGAAGAAGATTCAGATCCCCCGCGATGAACATTGCGCCCATTGCAACGGTTCAGGGGCCAAGCCGGGCAGTAAGATGAAGACCTGCACCAGCTGCGGCGGCCGCGGTCAGGTGGTGATGTCCAGCGGATTTTTCAGGATGCAGCAAACCTGTTCGGCATGCGCCGGGCAGGGCCAGATCATCACGGAGTTCTGCGCGCATTGCCACGGCAAGGGAATGGTGAGGGTGGTCAGAAAGATTGATGTCAATATCCCTGCCGGCGTTGACAATAGTTCGCGGTTGAGGGTGTCCGGGGAAGGGGAAATCGGCAGCGCGGGACCCGGAGACCTGTATTTACATCTCCATGTTCTTCCCCATGACATCTTTCAACGGGATGAGAATGATTTGTATATGCAGATTCCTGTGAGTTTTATCAAGGCGGCCCTCGGGGGAGAAGTCTCTGTTGTGACTTTGAACGGCAATGTGGCTATGAAAATCCCGTCCGGCACCCAGAGCGGGAAGGTTTTTCGCCTGAAGGGCAAGGGGATGCCCGGTCTGCAGGGCGGGGGAAGCGGTGATCAGTATGTCAAGGCGATGGTTCATGTCCCGGAGAAATTGAACAGTGAGCAGAGGAAATTGCTGGAGAAGTTCGCGGAGATTAGCGGCGAGGATGTCGAGCCTTCCGGCAGTTCCATTGCCGAGAAGATCAAAAAAGTGTTCCAATAGGTTTGAAAGGAGACAAATCAAATGCCGACCTATCAATATGAGTGTTCCGCGTGTCAGCATACCTTCGAGATCCTGCAGTCCATGCTGGAGAAAAGATTGAAAAAGTGTCCGCAATGCGGCAAAT
>CAYIQK010000030.1:4953-8378 GCA_964365515.1 uncultured Planctomycetales bacterium
ATATAGGGCATTTTGACAAGATCGTCCATATCGTCGAATTCATGCCTTTTGGTTTTCTGCTGACCAGGGCCTTTTGCCGTACCAGCAGTTTTCTCTGGAACACAATAGCCATCGGAGTCGTCCTGTTGTCTTTTCTTTACGGGGCAAGCGATGAATTCCACCAATCTTTCATCGAAGGAAGAGAGTCGGCCTTGGCGGATGCCTTCGCGGATGCAATCGGCGGCGCCATCGGCGTTTATGTCTATAAGAAGCTGCGGGTGAAATGAATCATGTCAAGCATCAAACCTTTCCGAGCTGTTCATTACAATCCTGAGAAAATCAAAGACTTTCGCAAGGTCGTGTGTCCTCCCTATGACGTTATTTCAGCGGAAGAACAGGACCAACTGCATCAATTGAGCCCTCACAATTTCATCCATATCCTTCTGGGGAAGGACATCTCTGGAGATGACAAAACCAACAATAAGTACAGCCGGGCCCGGGAGATATTCCGAAACTGGATGAAGGACGGGATTCTGATCCAGGATGAGAATCCAGCCATTTATTTTTATAGGCAGGAATACAAAGCTGAAGGGCAGAAATACAGCCGTCTGGGGTTCATTTCTTTGATGGCATTGCAGGATGAGGAAGCCTCCCGCATCCGGCCTCATGAAAATACGCATAGCCATGCTGTTGAGGACCGTTTGAAGCTATGGAGCAGTCTCAATTCCAACTTGAGCTGTATCTTTGTCTGCTATTCCGACCAGCAGAAGAAGATCGAGAAAATTTTCAACAAAAAGGTGCGTGAACAGAAACCCTCAGTGGACATTGTCGATCATGACGGGGTTGGCCATAAGCTTTGGCGCCTGGATGATTTGGCCTTGATCCATGAGATCAACGAATCCATGACCAGCCAGCATCTGTTCATTGCCGACGGCCATCACCGTTATAAGGTGGCCAATGAACTGCGGTGTTTGAAGCTGGGGGAAATGACGGAAAAACCCACAGGTGATGAGCCTTTCAATTATGTGATGACCTATTTTACAAATATCGATTCGAAGGATTTGCAGATTCTCCCCATGCACAGGATCGTCCGGCATTTCCCTTCCGACATCAGCTCGCTGGAAGAATGTTTTCGCATCGACCGGATCCGGAGCAAGGAAGAACTGCTGATTTCTCTCCGGCGGGCTGGGCAGAACGAACACGCCTTTGGGTTGTACATTCGCGCCGGGGTCCGATTATTGCGTTTGAAAAATAAGCTGCTCATCGACCAGCACATTCAGGAGGGGTCGAAAGACTACAGACATTTGGACGCCACCATCTTGAAACACTTTGTCTTCGACAAGCTTGGCATCACCTCCGAGGAGATCATTTACACCAAAGACTTCCAGGAAGTCACGGAGACGGTCGATAACGGAGCGGCCGATGCCGGGTTTGTGATGAATTCCGTTAAGATCTCCCAATTGAAAGCCATCGCTCTCAATGGGGAGAAAATGCCGCCGAAGACGACGTATTTTTATCCGAAAGTTTTGTCCGGTTTAACGGTCTATAAAATGGACTGATCTTGGTGTCATTATGGCCTTGTTCGGCAGGAAGAAATACACCCTTGTTAATATCAAGAAAAAAGATATCCCTGCCGGATTGTGGATGAAATGCCCGGACTGCGAGGCGCTCACCTATCGAAAAGAGATGGAGAATCATCTCCATGTGTGTCCCAAATGCGGTTATCATTTCTCTCTCACGGCCCATCAGAGGGTGGACAGTCTTGTGGATGAGGGGAGTTTTCAGGAAATGGACGCCGATTTGAGTTCGGCGGATCCGTTGGAGTTCAAGGGACCCAAGACATACAAAGAAAAGCTGGAAGGCGATCAGAAGGCCACGGGTTTGAAAGACGCCGTCATCACCGGTCGAGGGCGTCTCAAAGGAGAGTCCCTGGCTCTGGCCGTGACCGACTCGCGGTTTATCATGGGATCGATGGGTTCGGTGGTCGGAGAGAGGATCACCCGGATGGTGGAGTACGCGACGGCGAATCGGCTGCCTGTCGTGATTGTCTCCGGTTCCGGCGGCGGGGCCCGCATGTATGAGGGGGTCTATTCTCTCATGCAGATGGCCAAGACCTGTGCCGCCTTAGCCAGACACCATCAGGCGGGGCTCCCTTATATCTCTTTTTTGACGAATCCCACCATGGCCGGGGTCATGGCCTCGTTCGCGGGGATTGGAGATGTGATCATTGCCGAGCCCAAGGCCCTCATCGGATTCACCGGGCCGCGGGTCATTGAACAGACGATCCGGCAAAAACTTCCTGAAGGGTTTCAGAAATCCGAATTTCTCCTTGTCCACGGCCTGATCGATATGATCGTCGAGCGCAAGGACAGCCGGGAGATGATCAGCCGGATCATCGGTTATACGGCGGCCCCAAGAGCCGAATAATTCGTTGCTTTTGGGGGTGTTTTTTTATAGAATGAACACCTTATTAACCCTTTACCATTCACGATATTTTCAATGGCTCAAATCAGTCTTCGGGATATCACCAAAGTTTATAAAGGCGGCGTGAAGGCCGTTGACAATGTCAATCTGGGCATTGAGAATAAAGAATTCCTCGTCCTTGTCGGGCCGTCCGGCTGTGGAAAATCCACCACTTTGCGGATGATCGCCGGTCTCGAGGAGGTCACGGACGGGAAGATTTGGATCGGCGATCGTCTGGTCAATGATGTCCCCCCCAAAGACCGTGATATCGCCATGGTCTTTCAGAATTACGCGCTTTATCCCCACATGACTGTTTTTGAGAATATGTCTTTTGGTCTTAAGCTCAGAAGATATCCTAAGCATGAGATCGTGCGCCGCGTGCAGGAGGCCACAGAGATCTTAGGGATCAAACATCTCTTGGAGAGGCGGCCCAAGCAACTCTCCGGCGGGGAGCGTCAGCGCGTGGCTTTGGGGCGTGCCATCGTGCGCAAACCCCAGGCGTTTTTATTCGATGAGCCGTTGAGCAACTTGGATGCCAAACTGCGCGTGCAGATGCGCACGGAGATCCACAAGCTGCGGTTACGACTTCAGACAACCTTTGTCTATGTCACGCATGACCAGACAGAGGCGCTCACGCTTGGCGACCGGATTGTGGTGATGAAAGACGGGAAGATCCAGCAATGCGCCGATCCCATCACGATCTATGATAAACCGGCGAACAAATTCGTCGCGAGTTTCATAGGAACGCCTCCCATCAACTTGATGAACGGCCGGATCATCAAGAAAGAAAAAAAATACTATTTTGATGAAGGCAAGTTTCAGGTGAAACTCGTTGAAGACATGTACGGGGCCATCACCCCGTATGAAGGCAAGGAAGTCACATTCGGCATCCGGGCGGAGAATGTTTATGACAAGTTGTTTGTTTCTGAAGCCCCGCCGGAGAACACCGTACGTGCGGCCTGCGAGGTGGTTGAGCCGCTCGG
>CAYIQK010000030.1:8478-11137 GCA_964365515.1 uncultured Planctomycetales bacterium
AAGCCCCGCCGGAGAACACCGTACGTGCGGCCTGCGAGGTGGTTGAGCCGCTCGGTTCAGAAGTTTATTTGTATCTGAACACAGGGAAACATATTTTCATTGCGCGGGTCGGTCCTCACAACAGACCGGAAGTCAACCGTGATATGGATCTCGTGTTTGATATGAGCAAGGTGCACTTCTTTGACCGAGAAACCGAGAAGACAATCGTATAGTTTGGATGTGGTTCCCGTCGCGGTTTTGGGTTTTCTCTCAATCGGTTTTTTTGTTTTCGCTACGATCGGTAATCCAGTCTTTTTCCTTCCTCTCTGTGCGGGGTTCCTGGCCATCGTCGTTTTTTTACTTCCCTTACGCGTCCGTCTGAAGAAAAACCAGTCCGATGTCGATCTCCAGATTCAGAACCTGCAGGAGCGTCGGAATTTGGTTCAGGCGGAGATCCAGGAAGACCAATCGGCCATCCAGTCTTTCCGGGAAAAAATCGTCAATTATGCTCAGTTGAAAGGTCTGACGGAGAGACTGGGGATGTGTCTTTCTTTGGATGAAACCTCCAAGACACTTTCTGAGGAGGTCAACCGTCTTTTTGGCGGCGGGGAGAGGACCGTCATTTTATATCTTTTCCATTCCAAGACGGGAGAACTGGGGATATCTTCCACCCATAAAGGTGAGATGCGTGTCAATATCAAGTCTAAAAGGGGTGATCTTTTTGATCAATGGGTTGTCCGGACGATGCAGCCATTGTTGGTTGAAGATATCAAAAGCGATTACCGTTTCGATGTTGAAAGGATCGGGACAGAGGAAAACCGGACGGTCCGTTCTCTGATCAGTATCCCGATGGCGGTGGGCCACAAAACTTTGGGGATTTTACGTATCGACAGCCCTCGGGAGAAAGATTTCAACACGGAAGACCTGCGGTTTCTTAGCACCATCGGGGACCTGGGGGCGGTCGCCATCGAAAACGGCCAGTTGTATGAGCGTGTGGAGCAATTGGCTGTCAAAGACGGTTTGACCGGACTGTACCTGCCGCGGTATCTGCTGGAGCGTATCCCTGAGGAAATCAGCCGGCAGTTGCGGCGCAAGGGACAGCTATCCTTCCTGATGCTCGATCTGGACAAATTCAAACAATACAACGATCGCTTCGGCCACACGGCCGGGGATATTGTCTTGCGTACGATCGGCATGATGCTCAGTGATTTTTTCAAAGAACCCGGCAATCTGGTATGCCGCTATGGGGGGGAGGAATTTTCCGTGCTTCTGCCGGACTGCGCCAAACAAAGGGCTGTCGAATTGGCTGAAGAAATCAGGAAAAAAATCGCGGATCAGACGATTATCCTCAGAAGGGAAAAAACCAATATCACCGTATCGATCGGGGTGGCGGCATTCCCTCAGGATGCCTCCAACGTGAAGGAACTCATCCATAAAGCGGATTTGGCCCTTTATACAGCTAAGGAAAAGGGACGAAACCGGGTCGGTTCCGCTTGAGCGGGAATGGAAATATGATGATGACCATGTCATTGGCGGTTTTGCTCTATGTCGGTTTGGTGATCCGCTGGGCCAGGGGATCGGCCATGCGTTTGGAGTTGATGGCCCAGGAGAGGGTATTCAGTGAAAGTGCGCTTTCACAACAGCTGGTCAATCAGAAGGAATCGTTGTTTCTCGAAAAGATGCTGTTGGAGGGTGAGACCATTGAGATCTTTACGCTCTATGAAATCACCAAAGAGATCATTAAGACCATCAACGAACAGGAGGCCTTTGAGATTTTTAAACATAAGCTGGGCAATCACGTCGGGTTTGAGGAGTGTCTTTTGCTTGATCCGCTCTCCCCTGCCGTCAAGGAATATAAAACCTCTAAGGATTATTTTATTTTCCCCCTTCAAGGGAAAAGACGAAGAATCGGTTGTCTGGTCATCAAAGGCCTCACGGAGGGAAACAAAGAAAAGTTCACGATTCTCGCCAGCCAATTCGCCCTGGCTTTGTGGCGGGTCAAATTGTACGGGGAAATCGAAAAGGTCTCCATCACCGACAGCCTGACGGAGGTATACACGCGTCGTTATGCCCTGGGTCGTTTCCAGGAAGAGATCAAACGCGCGGGGATGCGGCATACCCAATTGTCGTTTCTTATGATCGACGTGGATCTCTTCAAGGACTTCAACGACAAATACGGTCATCTGACGGGAGATCAGATTTTGCGAGAAGTGGGGATTTTGATCAAAGAGAACATCCGTGAGATTGATATCGCGGGCCGTTACGGCGGGGAGGAATTTTGCGTCATCCTGCCTGACACCGACCGCCAGGGAGTCTTATATGCGGCGGAACGTATACGCCAGGCGGTTGAGAAAGCCGTGATCAGGGCCTACGATGCAGAGGTCCAAATCACGCTCAGCATTGGAGTTTCGACCTATCCGCACAACGCAGAGGCCATCGAGGGATTGATCGAGAAGGCAGATTCAGCTCTTTATACCGCCAAGAGAGACGGTCGAAATCGCGTTTGTTCCCCTTAATTACCTCTTAATTCAACTTGAATCATTATAGGGAATCATGTACAATTGAGGCATTCTGTTTTTGGTTAACTATTATAAATATTAATTTTAGATATGGGCAAATATATTATAGGAGTGGATGTCGGCGGGACGAATATCAAATTGGGAATTGTTGGCCCTTCCGG
>CAYIQK010000030.1:11237-12670 GCA_964365515.1 uncultured Planctomycetales bacterium
TAGGAGTGGATGTCGGCGGGACGAATATCAAATTGGGAATTGTTGGCCCTTCCGGGAAGATTATCGCCAAAACCGTTTTGGCCACAAAAAGTTACAGCCGTAACAAAAACAAACTGATGGACGGCATTGCCTGTGCCATTTGGGGGTTAGTGAAAGAGAAGGGGTTGAGTAAGAGAGATATTCAAGGGGTTGGAATCGGTCTGCCGGGGCTGGTCAATTTTAAAAAAGGCATTGTTATCTTTATGCCCAATATCCCGGGATGGAAAGATGTTCCGTTGAAGGCGGTGATGCAGAAGAAATTGGGCCGGCCGGTCTTCGTTGACAACGATGTGAATGTGGTGAGTCTGGGAGAATGGAAATTCGGCGCTGGCCAAGGATATCAAAATCTGATTTGCATGACGCTGGGAACAGGCGTGGGGGGCAGTCTGATTTTGAATGATGCCATTTACAGAGGCGAGGGATTTGTGGCCGGCGAGCTGGGACATATGCCGCTCAATGAGGAGGGGCCGTCGTGCAATTGCGGGGGAAAGGGATGTTTTGAGCGTTATGTCGGGAACCGTTATCTTTTGCTCAAAGCCGCCGATTTGTTTGAGAATAAGGATATCCGCCTGGAAGATGTCTTTCGTCTGGCCGGTGATGGGGATCAGCGCGCCATCCGGTTCTGGGAGGAAGCCGCCGCCCATATCGGCAATGCCCTGGCGGGGATTGTCAATCTTTTGAATCCGCGTCTGATCATTATCGGCGGCGGTGTCTCCAACAATTATAAGTTCATGAAAAAGACCATCGAGCAGATTGTTAGACAGCGGGCCATGAAGGTCCCGCGGGATATGGTCAAAATCGTCCGGGCTCAATTGGGTGATGAGGCGGGGATTATCGGGGCCTACGTTTTGGTGAGGGAATCAATTGTTAGACGCTAAATGGTCAATTGTCAATGGTCGATGGTTTATGGTTAAAGCCACCTTTCTGCCGATCTTGATGCTGGCGCTGGTGGGGGGAGCGTGCCTTGTCGGCTTTGCGGATGAGGGGATGGATGAGGCAAAACCCGCGTCGGCCGCTTCTGTCGAGTTAAACGGCGATGTGGTTGAGTATTCGATGGATGGCAACCGGATCATTGCCAAGGGCAATGTGGAGATCCGTTACAAGGAGGTCGTGCTGACTTGTGATCTGGTGGAGTTCTCCCGCGATACAAGCACGGCCCATGCCAGCGGGAATGTCCGTCTCCTCAAGGGATCCGACAGCGAGATTTCGGGCGAGGAAATGACCTTCAATTTCGCGACCATGAACGGGGATTTCGCCCCGGCGGCGATTTTTGCCAACCCCTATTACGGCAAAGGGGATCAGGTTACCAAAGTCGACGCGAACCATATCCACATGAAGAACGGCTATATCACCACCTGCGATCACGACCAGCCGCATTTTTTTATGCGTTCCCG
>CAYIQK010000031.1:0-12329 GCA_964365515.1 uncultured Planctomycetales bacterium
TATACATAGCGTCTTAAGTAACTGCGCATAATCTGCGCAGAATATTATTCGAGCGGCTCCAGCGATTAAATTGATCGGAGACGACCTCAACGAGTTCGTCGAGTTCTGCGAAATACTGATTGTGTGTGCAGAGCCGGCGCGTTAATTTCCATACGCGCTCAATGGCATTCAGATCTGGACTGTAGGGCGGTAGAAAATCCAGACGAAGCACATGACGATGTTTCCGTAGCCATGGTCGAAGCGATTTTGCATGATGCCAACGAGCGTTATCAAGAATGATGACCATTTTTCGTCCTGGTTTGTGGCAAAGCAGGAGTCGTTTTAAGAAGATGAGAAACGTTTCACTGTCAAACACGGCGTCCTTTTGTGTTACCAATCGTCCATCCTTAACCCTTACTGCGCCGAACACGCCGACGTTTTTACGCGTAGGCGCAAGAAGAACGACAGGATCAGCCTCTTCCGGAGGTATCCACATGGCGCAGCGTGTCCCATGCTGCTGGAAGTGGCACTCATCTTCAAACCAGAGATCGATTTTAGGATTCTTTCCCATGCGTCGAAGTTTTTTTATATTGTGCTTGCGCCAAAGGGTCGGCGCTGGCGATAACTGGACGAGGTTTGCGCCGCCGAAAACCGAATTTATGAAACAACCGCTGACACTGCCGGACCCCCAGACGGAGGCCTTTTCTTTCTCTCAAATGATGACTCAGCAATTTCCCGTCCCAAAGATTTTGCGAATATCCAAGTTCGCGTGGTTGTTTGCGAAGGTCTTCGTCAACAACATGTCGAATATCTTCCGTGATCGCACTTGGCCGACCAGGTTTGTCCATGTCTCTCAATCCATCAAAACCATGTTCTTCAAAGCGGCGCACCCAGTATTGTATTGTACGAACACTGCGGTTGAAAAGTTCCGCTACTTTAGAAGCACTGAACCCGGCGCATATCAACAGAACACCGTGAAGGCGGTGATCGTATCGCGACTCATCCGACCGGGCTATCTCCTGCTGAATTGCTACTTGCATAATCTCGGCATCTTGAATTTTAATTTTTCGCATGCTGGCCACCTTTCTAAAACCAGCATACCAGATATTCTCAACATTCGCAATTACTTATGTCGCTATGTATAGAAGGATAGCCAAACACCTTCTCAGAGGAAGTTTGGCTGAGCGTCCAACGAAGCGCGCCCGGGTGGGCTCGAACCACCAACCTATTGCTCCGTAGGCAATTGCTCTATCCAGTTGAGCTACGGGCGCTTTTTCTTTAATGCAAATAACAAATCATTTAGAAGGAAAGCGCACAGTGCAGTTTCCCCTAAACTAAAAATTATATTCTAAGGAAAACAGCACGGGCGCAAGTGAAAACTGAAGGTTATTTATACCAGATTTATGTCGTGATGTCCAGCGCGCCGCATGGTTTCATGGATCCACCGTAAATGATCCGTATTCAGTGTCTACCTAGGCGGTTGAGGAGTTTGATCAATTGCGCGATCTCTTTGTCTGTATTATACACATGGGGCGCGATGCGGATATTCCCCTTCCACAGGGCCGTATAAACGCCGCGGCTCAAAAGCTCCTGATGAATCTTTTCGTTTTTATTCCTGTCCCGGTGGGAGATCACGACGAGACTGGATCGGTCTCTCCCCTGCCGTGGACTGACAAAATCATAGGGGCTGTCCTTCAATCCGTCCACCAGAATATCTATCAAATGATCATGATAAACGCGCACCTCATCCAATCCGATCTTCAGCCAATAGTCGATGGCCGCCCGAAACGGCACAAAATTGAAAAAGTTGGCCGTGCCGAACACGTCGAATTTCCGCGCCGTCTTGATGTCCCTCCTGGTCAAGGGACCCTCTTTTTTCAAATCCTCCGCCGAAAGGACCGCGATCCAGTAAGCCTGGTTTAGGATGAGACGGTCGCGCAACTGCGGCCGGATCCAGCAGAAACCCGTTCCGTAAGGCCCGCAAAGCCATTTGTAGCCGGCGGCCACCACCGCATCAACGCCGATCCGGGAGACATCCACCGGCGTGGTCCCCACCGACTGCGAGATATTCAGAACCAAAGAAATCCCTTTCTCCCTGCAAATCCGTGAAAATCCTTCGATCTCCAGGACATATCCCGTGAAAGTATGGACATGGGAGATACAGAAAAGCCTTGTTCTGCCGCTGATGTTTTCGATGAACTGCTCAGGCCGCAGGACATTTTCCCGCGCAGGGATCTGAATCACCTTCACGCCTTTGTCTTCCAAGGCCAGCCAGGGCAGGATATTGGCCGGAAAATCATTTTGCATCAAGAGGATTTCATCGCCTTCCCGCCAGAGAATCCCGTTGGCCAGAAGATGCAGTCCATAACTGGCACTGTTTCCCAAAATAACGTCGTTCGGCAGGACACCGATCAACCGGCCTATGCTTTCCTTCAAGTCCGCCACAACACGAACAAATTTGGAATGATCCATCAGGAATGGCCGGCTTTTCCACGCAACGGCCTTCTCAAGGGCACAGGCGGCCGCCAAAGAAAGCGGACCTTCACTGGCCGCATTCAGCCAGATTCTGCCGTCGAATGAAGCAAAGTCTTTATCCCACTTCATATCATTGGCCAATCTTCATTCATTGCAACGTGTTTGTTTCTCTGTTGAAAAAGAAACGTCCATGAAAGCCCCAATCCGGCGCTGAAGCCGTTCAAAAGGACATCCTGGATTTGATAATAACGACCCGGCAACAGATGCTGGATCCCCTCATCGATCCATCCGAACACGGCGGTCAATAGAAACGCGCACAGATACGCGTGTCCTCCCCTCACATCAATAGAGACAGCCCGGTAAACCAGATACGCCAGAAAGCCGTACTCAAGAAAATGGATTTTCTCCTCCGGGTTCAGGATTTTCCCCAGGCCATCAACATAGGCGAGGATCACCAGAACAAACAGCACATGCGCTAAGGCATTCTGATGACGCGCTTTCCTATACAAAACGATACTCAGAGAAACCAGCAGGCCGATCAGCGACGCATTGGTCAACAAGGCAAACGGTGTATTGTTCTTCAAAAACTCACACACAGGCCGGACAATATAAAGCGTCGAATAAATGCAGATCACCCAGCCAGCGGCATATGACCAATATTTTCTTCGCAAGTGTCGAGATGCGTTCATGGCGTGATGGTCATGCCCTCACCATCAGTTTCCACCACGATCGTTCCATCCTGGTCTGTGCGGTAAATTTTCCCTTGAAGCCTGCGAAGATCTTCCTCTATAGGCAGACCCCACGGATTAGAACCGGTGGAAATGATGAATGTCGTATCGGAGAAACCGTAAATGAAACTGTCACTCAAAGGGCCGCCGTGATGAGGGACCTTAACGCAGCCGGCGTTCTTGAGAGTTGCGCCATATATTCCCATGAGTTGTGTCTGCTGATATTCTTCAATATCAGCCATCAAAAGGATTGAGGTCTTCCCATAGCGCAAATATGTAACGACGGAATTCACGTTGGGATTGCTGTCATCCTCCACATCGGCCGGGTGCAAAACCTCCATCGTCACGGCGGCCGGCAAAGAATCGATCTCGCGGCCTCTTCGCAAAATCCCGATGGGGATACGCCGCCGATTCAGTTCCTCCAAAAGTTCCGGATATCCCTCCTCGCCATGACGATCGCCATTATGAAAAAACCGGCCGATGGGGATCTCCCGCATCAATGTCCCAAGGCCGCCGAAGTGATTTTGATGCGGATGGGTGATGAGAACGGTATCAATCCTGGTGATATTTCTCTTCTTGAGATAGGCCGTCACCTTTTCGCCCGAAGATTCATCCCCTACGTCGATGATCATATTCGTCTGATCCGGAAATTCAATAAAAATCGCGTCGGCGTATCCGACGTCCAGGAAATGGACACGCAGGATTTGCGCGGAAGTGCCCCAGGCAAGCTTTACGTTTACGATCGACCAAACAGTCACAGAGATGACAACAAGGGAAAGAATTCTAAGAGGGAAAGTGACCCTGTTCAAGACGAATCCTCATCGGCGAAGCGTCAATGGCTAAGAAGGGCTCTCGGAGGACTCCGAGAGGCATTCCCGGATTTTACTGACTAATTCCGCGACGTGCACCGGCTTCTGCAGGCACCCCTTCACGGCCTTCATCCGGATCAGAACATGGGAGGTCTCATCGGCCGTCAGCATGATCACTGGAATGGTCCGAACGCTTTGAATTTTCTCCAGCTCATTGACGAAATCATAACCGTCCATCGTCGGCATCTGCAAATCCAGGATGATCAGATCAGGCCGATCCTGTTTGACCATCTGGAGTCCTTCTTGGCCGTCAGAGGCTGTCAGGACTGCATATCCATGATTCTCAAGGCCGTCCCGCAGCATGACCACCACAAGTCTGGAATCGTCAATCACAAGAATTTTCTGGGCCATCGGGTAAGAACTCTCAAATAGCTGTTGCGTTTGACAAAGAGTTCGATAGAATATCTATGAAAGGAAAACGCATGTCCTACAAAAATCTCATCTCCAAAGTCCGGTACTGGGACAATGTCACGGCCAAGTGGCTCATGCGGCACTTCTATTTCATGTTCTTTCAGATTGTCTTAGTTGTGATCTTCTTGCTCTGGTTCATGAACCTGTTCAACGTGATCGACTCCAGCTTTCGTTCCGCCAGAACATCTTCGGTGACCGCGCGCATCCTTTCGCCCCTCTCGCTCAATCTCACCATCGTCGTCTTTCTCATGCTGTTGAACTCTTTCTGGATGCTGTTTATGTTCAACGCCATCCAGCGCATCCACAGCCTTTTGAAAGACATCAATTACCACCTCAGCCGTTTCCGCACCAAAGGGCAATGAGACCGGAAGCTTAAAAGTATTCCTGATACAATTCCCTGAGCCGGTTGGCCGCGCGCTTCGCCCAAGTGGCATGACTGTCATCCTGGTTCATGGAATATCCCAGACGCTTACGAAACCCAGCCTCAGCCAAACCCGCCGCCGATACGAACAAGGCGGCATTCCCCGAAATCTGCCTCGAATTGATATTGATTTTGCCTAGGCGCACCGGACGTTCCGTCGCCTCGGCGATGCGTTCGATCAATCCCGGAAGAAGCGCCCCTCCCCCGATCACCACGATGTCCCCGCCGATCTGTTCGGATAATCCCGACTCTGTGATCAGCGTCTGAATTCCCTGCAGGAACGACTCCACCTCCGGCTCGATGGACCGGCAAAGATTTTTTCGTTGGACAGGCCGGTAGGCGTTTTCTCTTTTCACCAGGATCTCCTCTTCCCGGTTCTGATCGTGGCGAAGAACGCTGACGTGGGATTTTTTCATCTCCTCAGCCAAATCCAAAGACAACTGAAACCGCTCAGCGAGACTCTGCGTGAAATGGTCTCCTCCAAGATGAATCTTGCCCACGGATCTGAGAATTTTTTCCTTCAATCCCAAGACAACGGTTGTCCTGGATCCGATATCAACCAAAAAGCACCCTTGCACACGCTCCACGTCATTGAGGGCAACGCCGCAGGAAACATAACTGCTAAAAAAAACATGAGGGACATCATGCCCTGCCTGATGAACGGCCCTGATGATGTTGCGGATACGGGTGGTGTCGGTCGCAATCATCAAAGACGAAACGCCCAATTTCCGGCCATAGAGTCCAACGGGATGGGTTGTCCTGTTGATCTCATCAACGACGTAGTGCTGGGGCACATCATGCAGGATCTCTTCCTCGATACGCAAGGCCAAAAGACGCGCCTGGTCATTGGCCTTTTGGACGTCATGTCTTGTGATGATTTTGGTCCCGCGGTCAACAAGGGGAATGACCGTGTTGGCGTGGCGGATGTCAATGAATTCCGCGCCCACCCCCAGATGAACTTGTTTGAATTTGATCCCTGTTTTTTTGACAAGCTCACCGGTCACGCTGTGGATGCATTCGGACAACTCGCCCAAGTCACTGACTGAAGCATCCTTAAAACCATAAGTCTTCTTCTCGCAGACCCCCGCCAGTTCTATGGACATGGCGTCCTTCACTTTCAGAAGTCCTGCCTTGATACTCTGCGATCCGAGATCAAGACCGCAATAATATTTTTCTCTCATCGGGGATTGGATGACCTATTTTTTTCCAAGGATGGGTTCCTTAAACCGCAGGTCCACATACTTGATCTGCGATAAGCCGGATTGATTCTGCGATAAAATGAGTCCTAAAATTTTCATCTTCTGGCTGATTCTCTCCTGATCCATGATGACCCGAAAGTCCTCGGACAAATACAGATTGATTTTGAGGAGATTGACGACGTCGATCTTTTTGATCTCATGGGCTGAAAGCATTGAATCCGCCCGAAAGGCCCTGATGATGTTGAGAGCCGTCTGGATCTCCCTGCCCTTGAGGGGCAATCCCAGATCAATCTCCTGGGTTGTCCTCAGGCCAAGGATCAAAGGAAGATTCCCGTCTTTCATAGCCGTCAGAGAAAGGACCACCCCATGATCATCCAAGACCAGGATTCTATTTTTGACATAGGTCTGGGCAAACGGCAAGCGTTTTTTCGCCAAAATGAGGATCGTGTGAGGAAGACGCTTGATGATCTTGAGTTGGGTCACCTCGGGATATTTGTAGGCCAGCCTGCGTTGAATATTCTTCAAATCGACCTGAAAAATGCTTTTGTCCTTCAAACCCGCCAAATCCATCTTGTCGATGAACGATAACGAAGGATCGATTTCAATCCTCTGGACAGCGAAATACGGCGAATACATCAAAGCCCGGATAAACTTTTGATATCCCCAAAGACCGACTGTCACCGCCAATAGACCAATCACGACGGTTTGAAAAACAGTGGATTTGATCCATGCCGGCCAATGCCATTTATTTCGAGGCGATATACTTAGTTTTTTTCTTTTTGCCATAAGCCAATTCAACCAAACGCACACATAATGAATCAAACTCGATACCGATTTGCTTCGCCGCTTTAGGGAGCAGACTCGTAGAGGTGAATCCAGGGACCGTATTGACCTCCAGAATGTAATGAACGCCGTCCGGCGCAAGGATAAAATCCGCCCTAGAAATATCTTCACAGCCGAGAAGCCGGTGAGCCTTCAGGGCCGTTTCCTGCAGTCGAAGGGCCAACGCATCCGGAATTTGCGCAGGGACAATGTAGTCGCTCATCCCCTGACTGTATTTCGCCGTGAAATCGAAAAATTCCCTCCGGGGCATGATCTCCACCACAGGCAGGGCCCGCCGGCCAAGAATACCGACGGTCATCTCTCTTCCCTGGATATATTGTTCCACCAGGATTTTCTCGCCATACTGCCAGGCCTTCTGCAGGGCCTCTTCCATACTCTCCGGATCACGGACAAGACTGATACCGATGCTTGATCCTTCGCAGGCCGGTTTGACCACCACCGGGAAAAAATCTAATTCATGGACAAGGACCCTGTCCCATGACTCGTTTTGCTTCAAAAAGGTTACATACGGCGGTACGCGAATATTGTTCCTGCGAAACAGATCCTGAGCCGCCGCTTTGTCGAGAGCCAGACGACTCGCCGCAACCCCGGACCCCGCGTAAGGGATCTCAAGCTCTTCTAGGATGGACTGAATCGTCCCGTCTTCTCCCAAATGACCATGCAGTGCAATAAATGCAAGATCCAACCCTGCCTCCCTGATGAAAGACGTGATTTTTCCTTCCTCCTTATCGATGATGTCCAAAGGGATCACGTCAAATCCCTGACGGTTCAAGGCCTCGTCAATGGCCTTGCCCGACTTCAATGAGATCTCCCTCTCCGAGGAATACCCTCCCATCAAAATACCGATGCGTCCGAATTGCTTGGCATGACTTTCCATACGATGTTTCTCCGATCCCTATGCTTCGAGTTTTTGTCTTGATTCTTGCAAGACCCTCACAATGTCATCCGAGAGATGAGTGATATCACCGGCGCCAAGAATCATAACGACATCTCCCGATTTGATGAAATCCAGAAGGTGGCTGAGGATATCCCCTTTCTTCAGATAAACGACCGGGTGAGAGGTCAATTTCCGGATTTCTTCAACCAATCTCGGGGCCGTCACCCCTTCGATGGGCTGTTCGCTGGCGGCGTAAATATCCGTGACGACCAAATAATCGGCATTGGTCAGACTGCCGGCCATCTCCTGCAGTAAATGCTGAACGCGCGAATAGCGGTGCGGCTGAAAAACGGCAACGACCCTGTTTCTCGGCAACAGGCGGGCCGCCTCAAGCGTTGCGCGGATCTCAGTGGGATGATGGGCATAATCATCCACGACCCAAATGTCATCAACCTTGCCCTTGGTCTGAAAACGCCGCTCGACCCCCTGAAATTCCTTCAAACTCCGGCAGATCACATCAAAATCAATAGAAAGCTTCAATCCGATGGCCACACACGCCAGGGCATTGACAACATTGTGACGGCCGCAGATATTCAAAACCACCTCGCCCAACTTCCGGCCTTGAACGACGCAATCAAAAACGCCGCGGGCATGATCGAACCGAATATTTTCAGCACCGATGTCATTGCCGGCGGAAAGGCCGTACTTCTGAAACGGAATATGACACGCCTGAACCAACTCCGGCAAATGCGGATCATCGCCGCAGACAACGGCCATCCCCCTGGGATCCGTATGCTGGATGAATTGCCGATAGGCACTCAGGATATGATCCCAATCACGGAAATAATCCAGGTGCTCAAAATCGATATTGGTGATCACCGAGTATTTGGGGAAAAAATTGAGAAATGACCCGTCGCTTTCATCGACCTCAGCGACAAAATATTCCCCCGTGCCTAAACGGGCATTCGAGGATGTCCCGTTGACGATGCCTCCGACGGCGGTGGTGGGATGAAAACCGGCGGTCGTCAGCAGATTGGCGATCATGGAGGTGGTCGTTGTCTTTCCATGAGCGCCCGCGATCGTGATGCCGATGTGACCCTTCATCAACTCCGCTAAAAGCTGGGCCCTTTGCAAAATCCGGATCCCCCGTTTTCTCGCTTCGAGCAATTCCGGATTGTTGCCGCGGTTGATGGCGGAAGAAAAAATGATCCTATCCGCGCCTTTGATATTCTCCGCGGCGTGACCGATCGCAATGTCGGCGCCCTTCTCTCGCAAGCTCAGGACAAGAGAATTTTCTTTGATATCGGAACCGGTGACCTTATAACCTTTTTCCAATAATAAGGCCGCAAGCGCCGCCATCCCGATACCGCCGATGCCTATGAAATGATAATGCCCCTTCATGTTCTCCGATGTTTTATTCATATCATCCCTTCAAACTCATGATCTCCTCAGCCACGCGCCGGGCGGCCTCGCCAGGGGAAAAATTCTTAAAATTCCTCTCCCATCGTTCGGCAGACAGCGGATTGGCCAGCATACTTAAGATTGCTTCTTTCAATGCTCCGGGCTGGATTTCCTTCTCTTCAATCAACCGGCCCACGCCGGCCTCGGACAGCACCTGCGCATTCTTTTTCTGGTGATTCCCGGCGTGGGGATAAGGAATCAAAACCGCCGGTTTCTGGAATCTGACGATCTCCGTGACGGTGACGGCCCCCGCCCGCGAAACAATCATGTCCGAGACGTGATAGACCTGCGGCATCTGTTCAAAGAATTCAAACAGGACAAACGGTATCCCCATCTGCCGGTATTGAGTCTGAAGGCCGTCATAATCCTGCTTTCCGGTGATATGAATAACCTGAAACGCAATGTCCCTTTTCAAATCTTCCGCAGTCTTGATAAATTCCTCATTGATCCGATGGCTCCCCTGGCTCCCGCCCAAAACCAGGATTGTTTTTCGATCTGCCTTGAGACCGAATTTCTCCAGGATGCCGTTTCTGTCCATGCCTTGCTGAGGGATATGGGAAGGGCATCCAGTGACGACGCTTTTTCCCTTCATTCCCGGATATCCTGCGGTCTGCGGGAAACTGACCGCAATTTTATTAACGAACCGCGATAAAACCGCATTCGCGCGCCCCGGGACAACGTTTTGTTCATGGATCAAAGTTGGATATCTGAGCAAAACCGCCGCCCACATCGCGGGAAACGCCCCATACCCGCCAAAACCGACAACGGCATCAGGATCGTATTTTCTTAAAAAGCCGCAAGACGTGATCGTTGCCTTGCCCATCAGCCATGCTGAGAGAGGGACATCTTGCCAACGGCCGAGATTGAAACCCCGTAAGGGGATCTCCTCATAAGAAAATCCGGCTTTGTTGATAGACTCTCTCCCCACTTTGAAAGACCCCCAGAAGTGAATCTGACAGTGCTTTCTCCTCAGTTCCTCCGCCACCTTGAGGGCCGGAAACAAATGTCCGCCGGACCCGCCTGTCGCAATGACAATTTTCATAAGTCCTGGATACGGGAAATGTTCAATAATAAACCGACGGCCATCATATTGAAAATCAAAGCGGATCCGCCGTAACTGACAAAAGGAAGCGGCAACCCCTTTGTTGGAAGCGCGCCGATGCTCACGCCGATATTCACCACCGCCTGCAGACCCAGCATCGTCACAATCCCAACGGCCAGATAATAGCCGAACGGATCCGTTGTCCGTTTGGCGATGCGCGCCCCCTGCCAAATCAAGGCGACAAACAAAAAGACAACCCCCATCGTCCCGATGAGGCCCAATTCCTCCCCGAGGATGGAAAGGATAAAATCCGTGTGCGCCGCCGGCAAATAAAAAAGTTTCTGAACGCTTTTACCCAGACCAACTCCCCAGAGCCCGCCGGAACCGAGCGCGATTTGAGACTGGGACAATTGAAAACCGATCCCCTGACTGTCCTGCCAAGGATCCAGAAACGCCATGATCCTGGCCAGACGGTAAGGCACCCTGGCAATCAAGAAATACAGAAATGGCATCGCGCTCAATACAAGAAAAATGACATGTAACGGTCTGGCCCCGGCGACGAACATCATAATGAGAACGATGCCTGCCAAAAGCACCGAATTCCCAAGATCGGGCTGTTTGACAATCAAAACAGATGCAATGCCCATCATCACCACCGGCGGCAGGAAACCTTCCCAAAAACTGTAGAGTTTATTCTGCTTCCTGGTGAGGAAAGCCGCCATGTAAAACAAGATGGCCAGCTTGGCAAATTCCGACGGCTGGAAATTGAAGACGCCGATTCTAAACCAGCGTCTCGCGCCAAAACTGGCTTTCCCGATCCCGGGGATGAGAACCAAAACCAAAAGAAAAATGGTGAACAAAGCGAGAGGTTTAGCAAACTTCTGCATATTCCGGTAATCGAAGGCCATGACCATAACAGTCAAAACCAATCCGACCATCAGAAAGAACACGTGCCGGCTTAAAAAATATGTCTTGTTCCCAAGTTCCTGCAAAGCGTATACCCCGCTTGAACTGTAGATCATCACCGTGCCGATCGAGAGCAAAAGTGTCACAATAACGGCAATGGAAATCCGGATATCCCGCATCGTTCAAACCAGTTTGTTAACGATCTCTTTGAAGACCCGTCCTCTTTGTTCATAATCACAGAACATATCGAAACTAGCGCACATGGGACTCAAAAGGACACAGTCCCCTTGGCCCGCATTCCCTCTGGCCCTGCGGACGGCGTTTTCCAAGGTGTCGCACTCCTCCACAGCGATGACTCCGTCGAATGTCTGCGCCAGTTTCTTCTTGGCCTCCCCGATGACAAACATCTTCTTGACCTTTTGACGCGCCAAGTCCGTCACAACCGAAAAATCGATATTCTTGTCTTTCCCGCCGCAGATCATGAGAACCGGCGATTCCAGACTCTCCAACGCCCAGATGGCGGCCTGAGCGGTGGTGGCCTTGGAATCATTGATGAAATCAACTCCGTTGAGCCGGCGCACCCACTCCAGCCGATGCTCCACACCCTTGAATCGCTGAAAGACCTCCTCACAAATCCCGCAGTCGATGCCCAAAATCCTCGCGACCTCTGTGACAACCAAAAAATTAGGATTGACTCTTCTCCCATCCGGACTGATCTGTCGGGGATCAAAATGAGAAACGCAGGCTTTCAGTTGAGACGGCAGATCCTTCAGGTACGGATCGCTCGCATTGAGGATGGCGTAATCTTGATCGTCCTGGTTGATGAAAATCCTCTTTTTGGCCTCAAGATATTCCTGGAGATCCTGATGACGGTCCAAATGATTCTGACTGAAATTGAGAATGACGGCGACATAAGGTTTGAATCCTTTGAACTGCATCCCGCCATTCGCGGAAGACTTTCGAAATTCCGAGGAAGGATCAAGGAGCGATTCCATCTGGAAGGAACTCACCTCCAAAACGACGTAGTCTTGATCCGCCAGATCCAGGACATATTCTGAAAACGGATACCCCACGTTCCCGCACAGGCGCACCTTGTAACCGGCGTGCGTCAGGACTTC
>CAYIQK010000032.1:0-12237 GCA_964365515.1 uncultured Planctomycetales bacterium
TGGAGGATTATGAGAGTATCCTGGAGACCTTGGAAATCGAGTCGGACCGGGAATTGATTAAGAAGCTCAAGAAAGCGCAAGGAGATATCAAAAAAGGCAAGGGTGTTTCCCTTGAGCAGTTGAACAAGGAACTCAAAGTTGTATAAGGTCATTTTGCTCCCGGAGGCAGAGAAGTCCTACCGAAAACTAAGCTCTTCCGACCGTTCCCATTTCCACCGTGTCGCCCAAGCCCTTGAATCCCTCAAAGAGAATCCGTTCCAGGGGAAGCCTTTAAAACACAAGCTTAAAGGTCAATTTTCCCTTCGGGTCGGTATTTACCGGATCATCTATACGGTCGAAAAACAGAAAATCACTGTTTATATTCTGGATATCGGCCACCGAAGGTATATTTATCAGTAGTTTTTTGGTTAAAGTGCTTTGCTTTTTTTCGTGGGTATGGTATAAAAACTTACTATGTTTGACATCAGACTCATTAGAGAAAATATTGAAGCCGTCAAAAGCGGTCTGGCGGCCAAGAACGTCAAGGCCAACATGGACGACATTCTTCAGCTTGACCAGAAAAACCGCCAGCTTCTGGTTGAGGTCGAGCAGCTGCGCGGCCAGAAGAATACGGCCAATGACGCAATCAGCCGTCTTTTAAAAGAGAAGAAGGACCCGAAAGAAAAGATTGCCTCGATGAAGGCGATCGCGGTGAAGATCGACGATCTGGAACCGCAGATCAAGGAGATCCAGATGAAGATTCAGGACTGCCTTCTGGGTATTCCCAACCTGCCTCATGCGTCCGTGCCTGTCGGGGGGATCGAAAAGAATCAAGTTATTCGAAGCTGGAGTGAACCTAAGACATTCGACTTCAAGCTCAGGACTCATGTCGAGATCGCCGAGCAGTTGGATATCATCGATTTCAAGCGGGCGGCGAAGATCACTGGTTCCAATTTTATCCTCTTTAAGAAAGAAGGGGCGCTTCTGGAACGCGCGCTCATTAATTTTATGCTTGATGTCCATACCCGCGAGCACGGTTACACCGAGGTTTTTCCGCCGGTTTTAGTCAACAGGGATTCCATGATCGGGACAGGTCAGTTGCCGAAGATGGAGGCGGATATGTACCGGCTGAAAGATGAGGATCTTTTCCTGGTTCCCACCGCGGAGGTGCCGGTCACCAATATTCACCGCGGCGAGGTTTTGAATGAAGAAGAACTGCCCATTTGTTACGCGGCGTATACGCCATGCTTCCGCCGGGAGGCTGGTTCTTACGGCAAAGAGACGAAGGGACTGGTGCGCGTGCATCAGTTCGATAAGGTCGAGTTGGTCAAATTTGTCAGGCCGGCGGATTCTTATGATGATCTGGAAAAACTCGTCGGTCATGCCGAGAAGATCTTTCAGCTTCTGGGGTTGCCGTACCGCGTGCTTCTTCTGGCGAGCGGCGACTTGAGTTTCGCCGCGGCGAAGTGCTACGACATCGAGGTGCATGCCGCTGGGCTCGACAAATGGCTCGAGTGCTCCAGCTGTTCGAACTTTGAGGACTTTCAAGCCCGGCGGGCTGATATCCGTTTCAAGGGAAAGACCGTGAAAAAACCGGTTTATGTGCATACCTTAAACGGATCCGGTGTGGCCTTGGCGCGCACCGTCGTCGCTATCCTGGAAAATTATCAAACCAAAGACGGAGATGTCATCATCCCCGAGGTCTTGCGGCCGTATATGGGCGGAAAGGAATCATTGCCATGGGCGAAGCACTAGTGACACTGGTTAAAATCATTCTGACGGTTTTGATCTCCCCGGTTGTTTATTCCTGCGCGGTCAACTTCCAGGATCATCTGAGTCATTATCCTGCCTCGTATAGCGAGTTTTTTCTTTGGGGCATCATCGGGTTTGTCCTGGTTTTTCTCTTCGTCCATCAGTTTCGCCCTGTGTATCAGGCCGGACAGACCGTCATGGCGGGTCTTTTCCGATTCATGACGCCGATGGACCGCCCAATCGCGCGGGTGATTCCGTTTTACACCGCCTTGATTGTGATCGCCTTTCATATCTGCAACCGGTTTTGGGATACGGCCCCGTATCTTCATTATTTCATGTTTTTCGCCGGTTTTGCCTTTGCGATGCACGTCCTGGTCTTGGCGCAGGAACTGCAGGAGGAGGAGACATCCATGCTTCGCCATTCCTATTTTTTTCGGATGAGTATTCATTTCGTCTTCTGCGTGTTGATTGTGATCCTCCTTCTGGATCTCGTGACGTGGGAATTCACTTTTCTGAAATTTTGCGCGTCCGTTTTTGAAGACGCCCGCGACATGTATTTATTGGCCATAGCAAGGATTCTCTGAGATCTCGCCCCAACGAAGAATTGGGGCGGAAAAGCGGCAGATTTACTCTGGAGAGGTGGCTGAGTGGTTGAAAGCGGCGGTCTTGAAAACCGTTAAGGATGCAAGTCCTTCTAGAGTTCGAATCTCTACCTCTCCGCCACTCCGTCAGCTTTCTACTGATGTTAACTTGGTAGATATGCTATACTTTAACAGATGATGAAAGATAAACGTTCCCAGGAAAAAATCGGCGGTTCCATCGCGCATACATCCATTTTGCGCAAGTTCACCATCATGTTTTTACTGATGTCCGTCATCCCGATGGTCGTCTTGTATTATTTTTATACGCAGATCCTGGATTACGGCAGTATCCAGCTTTCTTCCGGAGAATTCAATCTCACCCTCACATTCATCGTCTTGGGGATCATTGTGGGTTATGCCTCGATGCGGGACATCCTCAACCAGCTGGTGAAGATGACGGAGGCCAACCGTCGGGCCTTGGAGAGTATCTTAAGCCCGGAAAAAATCCGGGAGTTGAGCGAGGAGAAAAACGAGATCGCTGTCCTGGCCCAGTCATTCTCGGCCATCACCGAACGGTTGGAAGATAACGTCCGGAGTCTCGAATTGGCCAGAAAGACCCTTCATACGGTGATGTCGAAAATCGGACAGGGGATTTCCAACCTGCAGAATATCGACGCGTTTCTGGAGCTGATTTTGGAGACGGTGACCGACGGTCTCGCCGGCAAGGCCGGGATCCTCCTTTTGTTGGGAGAGGATAAAATCACCCTCAGCGTCAAGTCGGTATGCGGGACAGATTCCAATTCCGCGAGATCATTCGCCGTTGAGGTGAAGGAGGGTTCCACGTTTCATGCCATATTGGCCTCTAAGAAACCGTTGGTTCTGCGGGAGTTGCCCGCCGATTTGAAACGGCTTGGTGAATACGGATCCTTCTTTCAGAAGCCGATGATCTGCGCGCCGCTTGTGGTGCGTGACAAGTCTCTGGGGATGATCATTGTCAGCGGCCGCAAGGTCAGTGAGGATTTTGAGGAAGACGAACTGAATCTCCTTTCGAATGTGGCGTCGCAAACAGCTATTTCCATCGAAAACGCCAGGCTCAATCAGGACATGGAGAAAACGTATTTCGAGACCATCTCGGCGCTGGCCTTGGCGGTTGATGCCAAAGACAGGTATTCCCGCGGTCACCTGGATCGTGTGGCGGAATATTGTATGCGGATCGCCAGGAAATTGGGGTTGGATGGAGGGGATATACAGACGTTGCGCGATGCCGCCCGGCTCCATGATCTGGGCAAGATCGGGATTCCCGATGAAGTCTTGCAGAAAAAGGGGAGTTTGACCGAACAAGAGTGGATTCTGATGCGCAAGCATCCGGAGATCGGCGAGAGCATCATCAAACCTATCCGTTCCTTAAACCATCTGTGTGATATCGTGCGGCATCATCATGAAAAGTTGGACGGAAGCGGTTATCCGGATGGATTGAAGGACGATGAAATCACGCCGTTGACGAGAATTACGGCGATCGCCGATATCTACGATGCGTTGACGACCGACCGCCCTTATCGCGGCCGCATGAGCCCAGAAGAAGCCTACAGGGAGCTTCGAAAGATGAAGGACGCAATTGATCAGGATATCGTTGAGGCTTTCATTGAGGCGTTGGGCGATTAGACATGAGGATCCTGCCAATTTTTCCTTTCCTACGCATGATTTGTGAGAAGATGGCTAAGACTTCCCATTCCGTTTAAGGCGGGATTCGAGGCCCTCAAGCTTTTTCTAGAATTAAAGGTAAGTTTCAGGAGAGGTGGCAGAGTGGTCGAATGCGGCGGTCTCGAAAACCGTTGTCCCGTTTTGCGGGACCTTGGGTTCGAATCCCAACCTCTCCGTAGTTTCTTCTCTAAGCGCAAATCTCTCAACCCAAAAGGAGAGAGATTTGCGCAATTATAGAAAAGAAACGAGGACTCTGACGAGGTTTCGTCCGAATCAAGAGTCTGCGAAACAAGAGTCTGCCATTTTTTTATAGCATAATTATTAGCGTGTGTTATTCTAATGGACTCTAAGAATGTTTTATGTTTACATCCTAGTTAATGAAAGTAAAACTAAAACGTATGTTGGAAGTACTGAAAATTTAAACAAACGTTTAGAAGAACATAATGCCGGTAAGGTAAAATCATCAAAACCGTATCGGCCTTACAAGATTTTGTATTGGGAAGAATTTGATTCTTTGGCTGAAGCTCGAAGAAGGGAAGCTTATTATAAAAATACATCTGGCAGGAGAAGATTATCTGTTATTTTGCAAAGGAATTATTCGTAATTTTGGAGAATTTTGGAGAGCCCACCACTTCCTCAAAATTTGAGGAAAGTGGTGAGGCTTCTCCAGAAATTTTCTACGAAAATTTCTGGAGAGGTGTCAGAGCGGTTGAATGAGCACGCTTGGAAAGCGTGTGGACGCAGTAATGTGTCTCTCGGGTTCGAATCCCGACCTCTCCGTTATTTCTTCAATTTATGCGAAAAATTTTCTACCCGAAAGGGCGAAAGTTTTTCGCTCTTATTTAGAAAGAAATAACGGACCCCGAAAAGGATTCTTTTCGGGGTCATATTCCCTGAATGCCGGAATCAATAATCAATGGACATCGAAAAAGACTGGGAGAAGGCGCTGAGAAACACCGAGATCATCCGCGCGCGGGTGCAGGCGCTGATGACGTTGAGCGCGACGCGGGTGCCGTATCTTCTACTGTCGGAATCATCGATCAATGAGGGGGATACGCTGGTGCGTAAAGGGGGGGTCATGGTTGAGAGGCCTTCCCTGATTGTTCCGCCCAATAACCCGCAGTTCAACGGTTTTGAGTTTGATGCGGAAGAGAATTTCAATCAGAATGCGTTCATCAACTTCCTCATTGTGCGCGGCGTTACTATTCCGTCTCTACGGTATGACAACATGACCAGCTCGCTGGATATCTATGAGGGAAAACTTTCCGATGCCATCAAACATTATAAGGAATTGCTGCAGAGAGAGGAAAACGTCGAGACCGGCCTCATTGTCGGACCGGAGGACTGCTGGCAGTTTTCCCTGCTGATCTTCATCTGCACGCAGATTGCCCGCAACGCAGATCAGGATATCCGTAAACTGCTTGAGGAATATCATAAGAAGCAAAAGGAAAAATGAACGTTTTTTTGCGGAGAATAGCTGTTTGTTTTTTTGTCATAGGTTCCTGTCTTACTCCCCGCCATGTTCTCGCCTCTGACAAACATATCTTGGACAATGGAGTCACGGTTGTCATCCAAGAGATGCCGGCATCGACGCTGGTTTCGGTGTACGCCCTCATCAAGACCGGATCGGCTACGGAGGGGGAATATTTAGGCGCCGGGATTTCTCATTTCCTGGAACATATGCTTTTTAAGGGAACCAAGACAAGGGGCATGGGCGGGATCGCCGCCCAGATCCAGGCGGTGGGAGGGACGATCAACGCCTCGACGGGCTTAGATTACACCATCTGCACGATCACGGTTCCTTACGGATCATTTGACACAGCTTTGGATGTCTTGGCGGATATGCTGATGAACTCCGTGATGGACCCCCAAGAGATGGAAAAAGAGCGTGAAGTCATATTCGGCGAGATGCGCCTCTACGATGACAATCCTGACCGCAGGATCAGTGAGTTTCTCTTTCAGAATGTTTACATCAAGCATCCCTACCGGCATCCGATCATCGGATACAAAGAACTGTTGGCGGGAGTCACAAGACAGGATCTTCTGGATTATTATCACGCGCAGTATGTTCCCGATAACATTGTCTTGTCGGTGGCCGGCCGCGTTCGTGCCCAGGAGATCCTGCCGAAAATCACGGCGGTATTCAAAGACTTTCAGCGTCAGCGCTATATCCCGCGGCATTTGCCCGATGAACCGCCTCAGCTGAGCCCGCGGCGGTATGAGGAAGAGTATCCGACGGATTTGGCGCGCTTGTCGATTGCCTTCACCGGGGTGAGTCTCTCGGATCCGGACATGTATGCGCTGGATGTCCTGGCTATGATCTTGGGACAAGGGAGAAGTTCCCGGCTTTATCAGGATGTGTATAAGAAAAAAGGTCTTGTTCATCATATTTCCGCTTCGAATTTCACGCCAGTTGACCGCGGCGTTTTTGAAATCGAAAGTCTTCTGGAGGAAGAAAACGTTGAGCCGGCCATCCGGGCTGTTTGGGGCGAGATAGAATCCATTAAAGAAAAAGGGGTTCAAACGGCCGAGCTGGAAAAGGCCAAACGGCAGGTTATGAGCGAACACATTTTTGGCCGTCAGAGGACATCGTATGTGGCTTATTCCCAGGCCATTGATGAGGCCTTCACGGGGGATCATCGATTCTCGGAAAGATACGTAGGGGTTATCCGAGGTGTGACTAATAAGGACATCCAGAAAGCCGCCCATCGATATCTGACCGATTCGGCCATGACGGTTGCCGTTTTGAAACCCAAGCGCAATGATCGTATCCCTGTCGCGGCCCCGGCGGAGGTTGAGGCAGGAGAGATCCGCAAGTATGTCCTTGATAACGGCCTGATTGTGCTTCTGCGGGAAGACCGCGCGCTCCCTTTGATTTTTATCCGTTTATCCCTTCAGGGCGGCCTGCGTCAGGAGCCGGTTGAGTTCAACGGTCTTTCCTCGATGGCTTCTCAGATGTGGACCAAGGGCACGACATCCTTAACGGCTAAACAGATTGCTGAAGAAGTTGAATCCTTAGGCATGGGTCTTGGCACATTATCCGGGAAAAACAGCCTCGGGATCAGTCTGGACTGTTTATCCGAAGATTGGGCCGCGGCATTTGATCTTTTTGAAGATATGGTGAAAAATCCTGTTTTTCCCGAAGAGGAGATCGCGAAGGTCAAAGAAGACATGCAAGCGGCTGTTCGGGCGCGTGCCGACGACATCTTTGACGTTACGAATCTGGCCCTGAAGAACCTGCTTTTCCTGAAACATCCTTTCAGACTGGATGAGGGCGGCACTCTGGAGACGATCGGAAAGATCAAGCGCAAGGATCTCATGGACTTCTATGAGCGTTTGGCAGTGGCCAACAATATGGTTTTATCCGTTTTTGGGGATATCCAATCGGAGGAGGTCTTAAAAACAATCCGGAAGAAATTCGGTTCCATTCCCCAAAGGGATATGCATTGGGCGTCTCATCACGAGGAGCCGCTTTCACAGCCGAGGGAGAAAGAACTTTCGATGAACAAAGAGCAGGCCATGGTGATGTTTGGTTTCCACGGCGCTGATTTGACGAGTCCTGACCGTTACGGCCTTGAGGTCTTGACGGCCATCCTCGGTTCGTCTTTCAACGGACGTTTGTTCAACAGCGTCCGTGAACAGGCAGGCCAGGCTTATTCCTTGGGCGGATTTTATATCCCATTGCCGGATGCGGGTCTCATTGATTTCTATGTTTTGACGGAGGGAGGAAAAATCCAGGAGGTGAAAGACACATTGCGCCGCGATATCCTCCGGCTTCAGACCGAAACAGTTCCGCGGGATGAACTGACGGATATCAAGACGTATTTGAGGGGGACATTTCAGGCGGGTTTGGAGACAAACGCCTCGCTCAGTTTGACAAGCGGCTTGGATGAACTCTATGGACTGGGATATCAATATCACCAGCACTATGGAGATCGGATTGACAGCGTGACTGCGGAGGATATCAAGCGGCTGGCCAATCAATATCTCGACCTCAATAAGGTTGGGATTGTTGTGATGAAACCGCAGAAGGATTAAACCTGGATTTTTCTATCGAAAAATCCGGGTTTACACTCGGGATAAACGATGCTAAATTGGTTTCAGGTGATGGGACACGACAAATGATGGATCGTTCAAAATGCATAGATTTGGAATTCAGGCTGATTGAGGTGATGCACGGGAGGATGACTCTCCTCCAGCCGCAAAAGGAACGTGAAGACCTGGTTGCCGAGGCTTTGACCGGGATTCTCACCAACGGTGAATTCACGGAGTTGAAGGCGGAACTGGAAAGCGCCGAGAACCGTATCCAGTTCATCCGCGATTTTCTCTCCTACGGGATCGTGACGGATCTTTTGTGCGATTTCTGCGTCGAGGATCTTATCATCAACAGTCTAAAGTCCATTTACATTCATCACAGCCAGAAGGGGTTTGTCTCGTCGGGCAAACGTTTCACCAGTCAGAAGGAACTGAATCTTTTTATCCACAAGATTCTTCTTTTTGCCGGACGAAAGCGTCTGGACAAAATCGTTAACCTGGAACTTCCGAATTTGGAAGGCCGTGTGAATATCGCCCTCTCGCCGTTCGGGCCCCAGATCACCATCGCGAAGGCCAAGGTTTCTCCGTTGAGCATCGTCGATCTCATCCGTGAAGGCAGTTTGACCTATGATGTGGCGGCGCAGTTATGGCTGTATGTGGAGGGACTCTGCATCCGGCCGGCCAATATCATCATCGCCGGCGGTCCTGGCGTTGGGAAGACGACGCTTTTGAATGCCCTGTTCGGGTTCATCCCGGAAACCGAGCGGATCGTGGTGATTGAGGACACGTTGGAACTCAATACGTTTTTGGAGGAGAGCTGTTCGCGTTTGGAAAGCGATGAAGATGTGAGCCTCGCGGATCTGGTGAGAAACGCCTTGCGGATGCGTCCGGAGAGGATCGTTGTCGGAGAGGTGCGGGGGAGCGAGGCCAGGGACATGATCACCGCCTGCAATATCGGTAAGTATTGCATCGGCACCATCCATGCCCTGACCTGCCGGGAGGCCATCATCCGTCTGCAGAGCGAACCGATGAATATCCCCGAGATGTTGGTCAATCTCATTGACGTCTTCATCGTTTTGAAAAGATACCATGTCAAGGACCGGATGTTCCGCGTCGTTGATGAGGTGAGCGAAACCAGCGGTATGGAACAGGTGAAGATCCTGCTATCCCAGGTTTATAAGTACGATTACGATGGTCACAAATTCAAACAAATCAATCCGAGCACGGTTTTCCGCGACCGTTTGGCCAAGCAGGCGGGATTAACACCTTTGGAAATTATGCGAGAGCATCTCTTGAGGGCCTTTTTACTCGAACAGCTTGATCAGCGGGACATGATCAGCATGAAGGAAATCGCCACTTTCTGCCGGGCCTACAGCCGCAATCCCAATGAGGCAACGGCCAAGATGGGGTTTGACCGGGAGAAAATGTTGAAAGGAGAGGGCTGAATTATTTCTGATCATTTCTATTATTAGGGATTGACAAAAAAGAAAAGTTTAGGCATACTTGATTCGCAAGTAAATAATGGGTAAAAGGTTTGTGCGGAAGAAATGGTACGACCACGTTGCGCGACTCACCTTTGCCGTTATTTACCGAGAAATTTTTAAGGAAGGAGGATGTAGATAATGGCACGAGGTAAGGTCAAGTGGTTTAGCAATCAGAAGGGTTATGGATTCATCACCAGAGAAGACGGAGGGGATGTCTTTGTCCATCATTCCGCTATTGAAGGAGATGGTTACAAGACTCTCGAAGAGGGCCAGGATGTTGAGTTCGAAATCGAGGCTGGTCCCAAGGGTGATCATGCCGCAAAAGTCGTGAAGGTGTAAGCCGCGTTTGAAAGCCCGGTCAAAAGCCGGGCTTTTTTATTTGGTTGGCTGCAGCCAACCAGACAACCCCGCCTTTTTGGATACGTCCGTTTCTAAAAATGATAAAAATTTGCACAGAAGGATCTATGATAAAACTTTCAAATACAGTGGTGGTATTGGACCTCGAGACAACCGGGGTATGGATCGAAAAAGACAAGATCGTCGAAATCGCGATGGTCAAATGCGATCCTGGAGGGGATCAGCTGGCCTATGTGAAGAAGGTCAACCCCGGCATTCCGATTCCCTTTTTGGTGAGCCAATTGATCGGCATCACCAATGAAGATGTCAAAGACGCCCCTTTTTTCAAGGACATCGCCACGGAGGTCTTGAATTTTATCGGGAAGAGCGACCTCGCGGGTTTCAATATCGAAAAATTCGATTTGCCGCTTCTGGAGAGGGAACTTTCCGAGACCGGCCAGTCTTTTCACTGGCGGGATCACAAGGTGTATGATGCCCAGAAGGTTTACCATTTGAACGAGCGGCGCGATCTGGATGCCGCTTATAAATTTTATTGTGCTAAGAATTTGGATAACGCCCATTCCGCCCTCGCCGATGCCCAGGCGACTTTTGAGATCCTGCAGGCGCAGGCCGTCAAATACGGTAACGGCAATGTGTCTCTGGAAGCGTTAGCGCATTATGATTACCGAAAGACGGCGGAATTTTACGACAGGGAACAGAAATTCCGCTGGTGGAACGGAAAATTGTATATGATGTTCGGAAAATACGCTAAGAAATGCAGTCTTCAAGAGGTCGTCCAAAATGACCGCTCTTATCTGGAGTGGATTCTCTCGGCCAAATTCAGCGATGAGGTCAAAGATTTGGTTGAGAATGCGCTCAACGGCCGTTTCCCGCAGATCGAGGAACGCAGGAGTTAATGAGCTTCCTCTAAAATAAACATAACTTCAAATCTCCCTTGGAGTTCTTTGACGCTGGCGGGAGATTTGAAGTTGGAAAAGGAAAGCTCAATAAGAAAGGAGATTTCCTCAAATGCCAAGTTTATTTACGCGCATCATCCAGGGTGAAATCCCTTGCCACAAGATTCTGGAAGATGAGAGATATTTGGCGCTTCTTGATGTTCGTCCGATCACGCCGGGACATGCCCTGGTGGTTCCTAAAAAAGAGATTGATTATTTTTTTGACCTTGACGACTCATTGTTGTCGGGAATTATGATCTTCGCAAGGAAGGTGGCGTATGCCCTCAAGAAAACCGTTGAGTGCAAACGCATTGGAGTCATGATCGCGGGGCTCGAGGTCCCCCATGCCCATGTGCATCTGGTGCCGATGCGCGAATTGGGAGATCTTGCCTTCGCCAAGGCCCGGCCGGCCGACAACGAACAACTCGCGCAAATGGCAGAAAAGATACGAAAACATCTGTGAGGCGAACTTATCCCCAAGGAGGATGTTTCTATGCAGTCACTCACATCATCAAAACCTAAAAACTGGTCTGATAAACAGAATGAAATCTGGCGCTGTCTTGAGGATCACTGGGATCATCTGATCAACGGCCGCGTCGAGGAATTCCTCAAGTACATTCATCAGGATTTTATCGGGTTCGGCCACGAAAGTCCCATCAATATTGACAAGCCCTGGCTGAACAAATGGGTCGGCTTCTGGACCAAGACGACGAAGATCGCGATCTGCGAGTTGCGGCCCATCGACATCAGGATTCACGAGGATATCGCCATCGTGCAGTATTTCATTTTCACCATTGAGAAAAATGCCGAGGGCGGCAAACGGATCATCCGGCGCTATACGATGACCTGGAAAAAGCAGGACAAACGATGGGTTGTCATCGGCAGCCACAACAACCTCATGGATGAGACCATTAGGTGATGACCTGCCGCATATACTTTTCTATGGATAGTGTTTGCCCGTTGATCTGTGGAGATGGCAAAGAGAGGGAAGGTGCCGGTGTCTGGAGAAAAGAGGTTGACTCAAGATGATCGCCAGTTGATCCGCAGGTATCTCGTCTGGTGCTATAAAACAACGAAGGAAGAATTGGACAGGATTGACCGTTATTTCACTCAGCTGAAGGCGGACCGTTTTGTTCTTCGGGAGTTGACGCAATCCGAGGATTACACCGGAGGTAACGCGGAATACAAAAAATGCGCGGATCATTTCAAGGACTACATGAACCAAAAAGAATCCAATGTTTTGGAAAAAAAGTTTTCCGATGCGAACCGCAGTATCCTTCAGCCGGATTATCAATATCTCAAAAACCGTTTCACCGCCGTTGAAGAAGCGATTCATCATTTCCTTGGAATCAGGGAATTCAAGGCGATCAGGATGCTCTACGAGGAAGAGATGACGGAGCGCATTTTGAAGGC
>CAYIQK010000033.1:0-12204 GCA_964365515.1 uncultured Planctomycetales bacterium
AATGGTGGAGGTGCGGGGAATCGAACCCCGGTCCTTGAGTGACCCTGCATAAGCCTCTACATGCTTAGTTTACCTATTCGTCTTACCATGCCCACTCCGGCAAACAGGATTAGACAAGGCCAGCCTTCTTACGTCTCGCCATGATCCCGAAGGCGGGAATCACAGCCAGCCTGCTAGTGCCTCTTATCAACCCGCAGGCAAAGCCGATAAGAGGGCGCTGCTTTTAGTTAGGCAGCGACTGTTTCGCCAGCAAAGATCGGTGCAACAATCTCGTTGGCTTGCGCAAGAACGTTGTCGTTTGCGTTTAGTGTGTGCTTGGATGATTAAGGAGGCCCACCAAGCTTCCTCCGCATGCCGCCTATGCACTGACAGCCCAAGTCGAGACCAATCACCCCCAAAAAAAATCGCGCGGGGCATTGAGCGTTCAGCGTATAGAAACTACCACCGCGTCTTTCTCAAAGACCGGCTCAAATCCCTTTCCATATCCCTTTGCTTGATCGTCTCTCGTTTGTCATAGAGCTTCTTGCCCCTGGCTATGGCCAGTTCCACCTTGACCAAACCGCGTTGATTAAAATAAATCTTAGTCGGGATAAGCGTCAGCCCCCTTTGGGTGACTTTCCCCAAGATCTTTTTGATCTCTTTTTTGTGCAAAAGGAGTTTACGGGTTCTTTCGGGATCCTCATTCAAATAACTGGCCTGTTTATACGCACTGATATGCAGATGGTGCAAATAGATTTCTTCCCCCTGCGGCCGGGCGAAGCTGTCTTTGAAATTGACCTTTTTATCCCTGACCGACTTGACCTCTCCTCCTTTGAGTTCAATGCCGCATTCCCACGTATCTTCAAGGAAATAATCCCGGTAAGCCTTTTTGTTGGTGGCAATCGTCTCCCCCATAGCGGGGTAAATTATAACATATTGACAGGTGAATTCATAGTAAGTATACTTTGAAGCAAAGATTTTTGCCGTATTGCCATGTTCAATAAAACCTCTTTAGCGCACATGGCAATCTCGGTAAATTTCATCTGAAATTTTTAGAAAAATTTGCCGAAGTGGTGAAATTGGTAGACACGCGGCGTTCAGGGCGCCGTGGGAGTAATCCCATAAGAGTTCAAATCTCTTCTTCGGCATTTGTATTGGGCGCTGTTTGGTGTCGGCCGGAAAAACGAAAAAATGAACGAAAACCGAGACACACAGTTGTTGGTTATTGGGGCCGGACCCGGCGGCTATACCGCGGCTTTTCACGCGGCCGATCTGGGGATGCAAGTATCCCTTGTTGACACTGAGGCCGCACCCGGCGGCGTGTGCCTCTACCGCGGATGCATCCCATCCAAGACCCTCTTACACGCCGCAAAGATCATCTCCGAAGCCAGACAAGCGCAAGACCTCGGCATTATCTTCGGTAACCCCAAAATTGATTACAACAAACTCCGTCAATGGAAAAACACCGTTGTTGCAAAATTAACCGGCGGGCTGGGACAATTGACCAAACAACGCAACATCACATTCATTCAGGGGAAAGCCGCATTTGCCGATTCCCATACCGTCAAGGTCCAAAAGACAGACGGATCATTGCAGAATATCCGTTTTGAGCATGCGATTTTAGCCGCCGGATCCGGGCCAATTCCATTGCCCAATCTTCCAGATTCGCCGCATATCCTCAACGCGACGACCGCCCTGGAAATCGCTGATATCCCGAAATCTCTTTTGGTCATCGGCGGCGGGTACATAGGGCTGGAGTTGGGAACCGTTTACGCTGAATTGGGCAGTGACGTCTCCATCGTTGAAATAACGCCTGGACTTCTGCCCGGGGCCGACCGCGATTTGACCGCCATTTTGGAAAAACGGCTCAAGTCCCTCTTCAAGTCGATTATGCTCAACACCAAAACCGCGAAAATTGAGACCACATCCCATGGGATAAATGTCACCTTCGAGAATCCAGGCGGCAAGACCAGCCGTCAGGAATATGAAAAAGTCCTGGTTGCCATCGGGCGCAAACCGAATTCCGATCATATCGGATTGGAACATACAAAGGTGAAGATCGATGAAAGGGGATTTGTCAAAGTCGATGCCCAACGCCGGACGACTGATCCTGCCATTTATGCCGTCGGAGACATCACCGGAGAACCCATGCTGGCCCATAAGGCCTCACGGGAAGGCCGCGTCGCCGTCGAGACCATCGCCGGAAAAAAGACAACCTTCGAACCGAAAGCGATCCCCGCGGTTGTTTTCACGGATCCTGAGATCGCCTGGTGCGGCTTAACCGAAACACAGGCTGCCCAAAAAAACATTGAGATCAAAGTCGCAAAATTCCCGTGGGGCGCCTCTGGACGGGCGATAACCTTGAACCGAACGGATGGACTGACCAAACTCATCGTCGATCCCCTGACCCAAAAAATCTTAGGTGTGGCTCTGGCGGGAACCGGGGCAGGCGAATTGATCGCCGAAGGCGTCCTGGCCATTGAGATGGGAGCGGTGGCCTCGGATCTTCAACGGAGCATTCATCCCCATCCCACCCTTTCCGAAACCGTCATGGAGGCCGCCGAGAATTTCTTCGGATGCAGTCCGCATCTTCACCGAAATTCCGCAAGATCCCCCAATTGAATTCCGATTTTCCGGGCATAACCCGCGTTGATCTCAAGGACATAAAGCGCCTCGTGCTGCGGCGTGTATCTCGGGCAGGGGTCTGCGACGCAGGGAGGGACATTGTGTTCGATGTGAACGATCCTTCGGCCATAATCCATCCAGATCATATCCAGCGGGATCAAGGTGTCTTTCATCCAAAACGCGTACGGCCGGCTTTGAGAAAAAACAAACAACATCCCGCTGTCGGGATCCAAAGACTTCCTCAACTGCAAACCACGGTGCAGTTCTTCCTTCTTCTGGACCACCTCTACGTTGAAGCAATTGTCTTTAAAGCAGACTTGATTCTTTGTGACAGCCCTCTGGTGAGAACAAGCCTGCAGAACGAGCAATAAAATCAAGAATACTCTGTTTTTCATTCTACTCATTTTCCATCAAATTCAGATAATCTTTGAACTCCAGTTTCCCGCTGATCTCCTGGTTGACCACGGCAATCCTCTGGGCAACAAAGGGGTGCGTGCGCCAGTAACTGTAGGACTTCACCTCGGCATCCTCTTCTTCTTTTTTTAATTTCCCGAGAAATTTGACCATTTCCTTAGGATCATACCCTGCTTTTTTCATGTATTTGACGCCCAGCCGATCCGACTGAAATTCATCCTGCTGGGAATGTTCAAGGAACAGAGAAGTCAAGGCAAAATTCACACCCCCAGCCACCTGAGCGTTGGATCGTGCGGCCAGTCCCTGAAGGATCATGGCCCCGTAGGCGTTCTGCAATCGCTTGATCGCGTGCTTCGCCGTGATGTGTCCGATCTCGTGGGCAATGACACCGGCCAACTGATCGTCATTGTCGACTTTATCGATCAAACCCTCAAAGACATAAATATACCCGCCAGGGAGACTGACCGCGTTGAGGAGGTCTTTATCAATCACCTTGATGAAATAGACAATGTCCTTTCGGTCACAGACCTCGACGAGGCGTCCCAAGATCCGCTGGACGCGCTCGTTGACATCCACATCGGTGACGATTTCGTACTCCACTTCCACCTTGGCGGCGACCGCCTCGCCCAGACTGACTTCCTTTTCCGTTCCATACAAAAGCGTCTCCTGCCGCTGCGTGGCGAGATTGTACTCGGTCGTACAACCTGCTAAGCAGAGAGTAGAAAGTAGAAAGTAGAGAGTGACAAATTTCATAATATAGAAACTCCGACTTTTTTCAGCATCCGCGAAAGTTTCGCCATGGGAAGGCCGATCACGTTCGAATAACATCCTTCAATGCGGTGGATGAAGATACTGCCCCAGCCCTCGATGTCAAAACCGCCGGCCTTATCGAAAGGATTCACCCTCCGGTGATAACTGGCAATTTCCTCGTCGGTCAAAGGCAGCATAAACACTTTTGTCTTTTCATAATCAACAAGTTTGACCCCGGTCTGCGCATCAATGACGGCAAGCCCCGTGTAAACCCATTGCGGCCGCGAGAAAAGGATTTTAAGAATCCGTTTCGCGTCCTTAAAACTGCGCGGCTTGCCGACGATCTGCTTATTTCCGATGTAAACAACCGTATCGGCGCCGATGACCACGCCTTCTTGGAAATGAGAGGCCACATCCCTTGCCTTGCGAAGGGCATTGTCCACGACCAGCGAAGAGCACGTGGTCTGGATCGTCTTGATTTCTTTGATGCGGCTGGGTCGGACTATGAACGGAACACCCAAAAACTTAAGAAGTTTCTTGCGCTGGACAGAACCGGAGGCGAGGATGATCTTTTTCATTCACCATTAACCATTCACTTATTTATGAATTTCCGTGATATCGAAGATCGAAACAAGTTCACAACCGCGCTGGGCCAGGGCTTCCTTGGCCCCTTCCCGGCGGTCAACGATGCAGATCGCTTTATAAGGTTCGACACCCATCTGATGAAGCACCTCAACGGATTGGATCAAAGCCTTGCCGGTGGTGGCGACATCATCGACTAAGACCACACGGCTTCCCTTCTTCAACAAAGGCCCCTCAACCTGCTGCTGCTTCCCGTGAACCTTGGGGGCCTTGCGGATGATGAAGGTATTCAACGGCCGATTGGCCTGAAGGCTCAAAACCGCGATGGCGCCAAGCATCGGATCCGCCCCCAAAGTGGGGCCGCCGATGGCGTCAAGCCGATCATCCCTGACAATATCTAAGATCAGCCGCGCGCATAAGTAGACCCCTTCGGCGCTCAAGGTCACCCGCCTGGCATCAATGTAATAATCGCTTTCCTTGCCCGAAGAGAGGATGATCTTCTCGCGGGAATAGGCATCTTTGATCAACAACTGAAGAAGCCGCTTTTTATCTTTTTGTAAATTTTCTGCCGCCATAAGATCCTTTGACACTTCCTAATTCCTGAAAATTCCCAATCATTCCATATACCGTTTCACGCCCTTGAGCTCCAAATCGAAATCGTCCCTGCTGTCGGCGTACTTGCGCGCCTCCTCTTCCTCGACCAATCCGCTTTTGACCAGCTTCACGAGCGATTTCTTAAACGATTGCATGCCGAACAATTCCCCCTCGTCAATGTAATTCTGGATCTCGCGGATCTGCCCGTCACGGATCAGCCGCGAGATGGTCGGCGTAACGACCATCGTCTCCACCGCCGGAATCCTGCCCTTGCCGTCTTTGCGCGCCAAAAGCCTGATGGAGATCGTCCCTTTGAGAATCAGGGAAAGCTGCATCCGGACCTCGTCATGAAGATGCGGCGGAAAAAAATTCACCGTCCGGATGATGGCCTGCACGGCGTTGATGGTGTGAAACGTCGTCATGACAAATGCCCCCAGTTCCGTGGCGGTGATGGCCGCCCTCATCGTCGCCTCATCACGGATATTGCCGATGAAGATGATATCGGGACTCTGCTGAGTGACATGCTTCAACGCCATCGGATAAGACTCGACATCCAAACCCAATTCTCTCTGATTGATGATGCTCTTTTTGTCCTGGAACAAAAATTCGATGGGGTCTTCGATGGTGATGACATGTTTGGCGTCGGTGGCATTGATATACTCAATCATGCTGGCGATGGTGGTGGACTTGCCGTTGCCGGCGGGGCCGCAGACCAGCAAAAGCCCCTTGGACTCCTCGCAAAACGTCCGGCACAACGAAACAGGAAGATTCAGTTCCTCAAAACCCTTCACGTGCGTGTGGACGTGCCTGGCCACAATCGCCGGAGTCCCCCGCTGCATGAAAATATTGATACGGAACCGTCCGATATAAGGCTCTTCATGAATAAAATCAATATCACGTTTCTCCAAAAACTGTCTTTTCCGGGTTTCATTGACCAAAAGCAGATTCGTGATGGCCTGCATCTCGTTTTTATCAAGAGGCTGTGAGGCGATCATCTCAACCTTGCCGTTGATCCTGGCGCGCGGATAGGCCTGAGTCCTCAAGTACAAATCCGAGGCCTCTTTCTCCAACATCATGCGAAACAATTGTTTCAAATCCATATCGGATCTCCAGTTTGATTCTAAAGTCAACAATTTGTGTTTATTTTACTGCGCCCCGAAGGCGAATTCAACAGAAAAGGCCTGAGATTTTCGGCGATTTGTCTTTCGATCGCCAACAACTCGGCCTTGCGTTTTGCTCCGCAGAACCTTCGGTTGCCCGAACCGCCGGCGTATCCTCCGAAGGATCCGTCCCCTTTGATGACCCGATGACACGGAATGATGAGAGGAAAAGGATTCCTCCGCAAGGCCTGGCCGACGGCACGCACCGCCCTCGGCCGGCCGATTCTTTCGGCCACCCACTTGTAGGAGCGCGTCTGGCCCAATGGAATTCCAAGGACAACCGCCGACACCCGCCGCTGAAATTCCGTGAGTTGATTCTTCGTATTTTTTGCCATGGCCGTTGTTTGACTATCCCTTTTCGAATACTTTTTTGCCGCGCAGTTTCCGGTGATAGGAAACCGCAAAACGATGGGCCTCATCGCGCATGCGCTGCAAAAGCTGTAAGGCCAACGAATGCGCCGCCAATCTTACGGCATTCCTTCGGTTGGGCAGAAAGACCTCCTCCTCTCTCTTGGCCAGAGAAAGGATCGGGATATCCACTCCCAACGACGCCAATTCCCTGGAGGCCGCCGACAATTGTCCTTTGCCTCCGTCAATCACAATCAAGTCCGGGAAACCAAGACCTTCATCCTTCAGCCGGCGGTATCGCCGCCGGACGATCTCGGCGATCATCCGAAAGTCGTCGATCCCATCCACTTCCTTGATCCGGAAACGCCTGTAATGCGCCTTGTCCGGCTTACCGTTAAAAAACGAAACCATCGAGCCGACGGGGTGATGACCCATGGTGTTGGAGATGTCAAAGGCCTCGATGCGCATCGGCAGGTATGGCAAATTCACAAGCCGCTTCAGTTGTTCCCCCTCCTTGTAGTAATTGATATCGCGCGTCCCCGAATAAAGGGCCCCAACGGCACGAAGCTGATCGCGCAGTCTGGCACAGCGTTCAAATTCCCGCCGCAGGGATGAGACCTCCATCTGCGCTTTGAGATTCTTAAATAAAATATCCTTTTTCCCTTCGAGAACGAGACAGACATTTTTGATATTCTGGGCGTATTCCTTGACGGTGATTTCCCCGATGCACGGCGCCTCGCAAAGCCCGATATGATAATCAAGACATTTTTTCTTGGGGAAAGGATCACATGTCCGAAACGGAAAAATCTTTCTTAAGATCATCAACGCCTCACGGATCAATTTGGCGTTGATATAAGGGCCATAATATCGGGCCCCTTTCAAGCGAGTCCGCGGACGGGCCACCGATATGAGAGGAAACGTTTCCTTTGTGATTTCAATGAATGGATAACTCTTGTCATCTCTCAAGTCCACGTTATATTTGGGCTTGTACTGCTTGATGAGGCCCGCCTCCAAAAGAAGCGCCTCGGCCTCGCTTGCCGTTTCGATATAGTCAAGACCGGCAATCTCGCCCACCAACATGTCTGTCTTAGAAAAAGGAATGTCCCGGCGGCGGAAATAACTCTGCAGGCGTTTGCGCAAAGAAACCGCTTTGCCGACGTAAATGACCTCCCCTTTTCCGTCCTTCATCAGGTAGACGCCGCTGGTGAGCGGCAGTGTTCTTATTTTCTGTTGAATATCCACCTTTGTTTTTATCCATTTATATTTTTCCATTTTTAATTCTTACCTCTTTGTTTCTCTGCTTCTTACATCTTGCCTCTATGCTTCTTGTCCGCCTTTCTTAATCCATTCCCAGATCTTCCGTGCCTGGTCGATCTTAAAAGCCAGACAAAGGCTTCCATATAACAACATCCCCGTCATCGCCGCGCTGATGAGCCTCACAATCTCAGGGACAAAGACAAAATCTCTCCACATCCAGAAAACCGCCGCCCCCGATAACACCGAGGCCCCGAAGACCTTTACGAAATATCTCCACAGCCCCGTATTGATCCCCTCCAAACGCCGGTCCATGAAATGAAGGAGAATCAAAAAATCGATCGTTCCGGCAATCGCGCTTGCCAGGGCGATTCCGCCGACCTTCAGAGGAAACATGAGAATAAAATTCAAAACAGCATTGATGCCCAGACACAAGGCGGCGACCTTCACGGGGGTCTTGGTGTCCTGAAGGGCATAAAAAGCCGTCACCAGAATCTTGATTCCGCCGAAACTGAGCAGACCAATGGCATAATACGAGAGCGCCGAGGATGTGATCGTCGTCGAATACGCCCCGAATTCCCCCCTCTGGAAGAAAATACGGATGATGGGTTCGGACAGCAAAATGAGAATCACGGTCATCGGGCACATGACAAAAAAAATGTTCTCAAGAGAAAAAACAAGCGTTTTCTTTAAGGAGACAAGATCTTTTTTCTGGGCCAATCCCGAAAGGGTCGGCAAGACCGCCGAGGCCATCGCCACCCCAAAGATCCCCATCGGGCACTGGACAATACGGTTGGCGTAATAGATGGCTGAGATCCCTCCTTGCCCGACGATCGTAGACAAGGAGGCGCAGAAGGTATCGATCAAGACCGTGAGCTGATAGACTCCGCTTCCCACCAGCCGCGGGATGAGAAGCCTCCCGATCTGAACCACCCCCGGATGCCGCAATGTCTTGGGGCGAAGATAACGCATCCCTATTTGGCCAAGCGATTTCCATTGAACCCAAAACTGCAAAACACCGCCGATCAGAACTCCTACGGCGAGCCCAAAAACAGGCTCTTTCATCGTCCGAGACGCAATCAAGGCACTGCCGATCATGGCGATGTTCAAAAGACACGGACTGAAAGCGGAAACGGCGAAGGAGCGAAAAGTGAAAAGAATGCCCATGCTGTAGGCCGTTAAACCGATGAGGACAAGATAAGGAAACAGCAGCTTGGTGAGACGGATCGTCAAAAGAAGTTTGTGCGGATCAGCGATAAACCCCGGCGCCAGCAATCGGACAATGACCGGCGCCAGCAAAATCCCCAAGATCGTGATCACGCTTAAAATGATGAGTGCCAAGGCCAGGATCGCACTGACAAACTCCCAGAAATTTTCCAGATCCTGTTTTTCCTTGTATTCCGACAGGATAGGAACAACCGCCGCGTTGGTGGCCCCTTCCCCCACCAGATCCCGGAATAAATTAGGGATTTTGAAGGCGACAAAGAAGGCATCGGCCGTGACGCCCGTTCCCAACATCCTGGCCAGGACAATGTCCCGAACAAACCCTAGAATACGGGAACTCAGCGTCCCCAGAGAGAGAATCGAAGTAGATTTGATGAGGGAACGATGGGAGTCCCTTGGATGTGATTTATCGATTGACATCCTTGACCCTTTTTGCTATAGTGCCGACTCATTCTGGCAGAAATTGTATTGCCAAGACCCGTTAAGAAAGGAGTTTTTCTGTGCCACAACGAAAAGCTGGAGTCAAAGCGTTACGTAAAAATCATAAACAACACCTGCACAATCTTGATATCAAGACCGATCTGAAAAAAACCATCAAGAAATTCATTTCCTCCGTCGACAAAAAAAACGTCTCTGAGGCGCAATCCGAACTGAAAATTGTGTACAAAAAGCTGGATAAGGCGGCCAAACGCAACCTCATCCATACCAATACGGCATCCCGCCGCAAATCCCGCTTCAGCCGGCTATTAAAGAGCTTAGCCTAACCACCAGCATCTCAAGAGCGTGTTCCGGCCTCAAACGGCTGCGTTTGATGTTCAGATCGGTTTCCTGCAACTCCAACAGTCCCTGACGGAATCTTTCATCGGTCAAACGATCACGGGACTTCCCCCAGAACCACACCATTCCCCCCATGATCTGCAGAGGATGATCCCCTTGCGCCAATAAATCTCCCAGAACCTTGAGGGCCTGTGAGGGATTGCGCGCAGCCATGGCATTGGTCACATCGAAAACATTTTGCCGGGGCCCTCGTGAAACGTTCAAGACCTTAACAAAAGGAAGCCATTCCCTGACAAACCCCTGACGATCATCAGCCTCATCAGAGTCCAAAACCAGAACCATGTGGTCTTGAGGCGTTTGAATAAACTCGGCAATGATTCTTTGATTGGGTGCGTTTGATTTGTGGACAGCGCGGATAACGACTAATCTCTGGGAGGCAATCACCGGCAGGGCCAGGAGGGCTTTCTTCAATTCATCCGCTTCAAGTTTCGTGCCGTACAAAATTTCGTAATCGAATTTCAACGCGTCCGGCGACGGGAAAAGCCTTTTCTTCAATTCGGCGATCTTCTGATCCTTGGCCTCAACATCATCCCCGAGTAAAAGATAGGTCATTGGCAAGAATCACCAATCCTCAACGGTCCGTTCGACAATGCGGCGGGCCAAATCCTTCATGGCGTCATCGACCGCCGATTCCTCGGATTTGGCCGATGCGCCCGTGACGAAATACGTCGCTTCCCCAACAAAGGCGGGTTCCATCCAGACCGCCTCCTGCTTTCGCGTATTCCACAATTCCAAGGCCACGGTGATATGCACACGATATTCCTGCACATCGTCATTATCGGTATAACGCAGGACGGTACGCTCGTAATTTTTCAATTCCCCTTTGAGGACAAGATTGGCCTGATCCGGATCGGCGAGTTTCAAATTGCCGTCAAACAGAAAGCGGTCCGTGACGGCGTTTCTCACCTTCACCTCAAGTAACGGCAGATAAATGTTGCGGCTTCCTTCGGTTGTGTAGCTGATGCTGTTCTTGAAAAGTTCCACATGGATTGTCTTGATGCTCGCCGGAAGGGTGGAACGGGTGGTGTAGCCGCAACTGGCGAAAAAAATAACGGACAATAGACAATAGACAATAGACAATAGACAATGGTCTTTTCTCATGGGGTCTTCTGACTGACCTCGCGGATCTTCTTCAAGGCCTTGGCTGCCCAGGGGGAATCCCGGAAATCGTTCGCGATGGTCTCGTAATAGATCTTTGCGGCCTCGTATTTCTTTTGCTTTTCGTAAAACTGGGCGATCTGAAAATGGCTCTCGGCCTCCTTATCCCTCAATCCCTGGATCTGCTCTTTGGCCTTCGGGGATAACTCCGCCTCGGGATAATGTTCGAGAAATTCTTTGAATTCCCCAACGGCCGCCTGAGTGACCTTCTGGTCATAAGGGGCATCCGTTGACCGCTGCGCATCCGCCAGGGCTGTCTGATATTTGGCCGCCTTCGCCCACTCGCTGTCAGGATAGTCGTTGATCACCTTTTCAAATTCGTCCCTGGCCTCCTGATACATATGATTTTCCGAAAAATATAATCCGATTTTGTATCTTGAAGGCGCCGCCAGATTCCCATAAGGGGCGTTTTTGATCACGGCATTGAAGATATCGATAATGTTGGTGTCAGGTCCCGAAAAGGAACGGGAAAAAGCACCCCGGCTGCTTTCCCCCTCCAACAGCTTCACGCCGATATCATACTGTCTCTGGACAATCTCCGCCGAGCGTTCGCTGAAAGGATACTTATCAACCACCAGCTGATAGTTCTTAAACGCCTCCTGGAGCTTCCCCTGATCTTCCCAGCACACCCCAATATAATATTGAGCATCCGCCGCCTCCCGCGCCCGCGGATAATGTTCAATCAATTTCTCCAATTCCCTCATGGCCTCCTTGTAGCTCTTGGTCTGATAAAAATCAAGGGCATACTGCATCTGTTCGGCCGGGGTCTCTTTGACAGCATATTTTGGATTCACCCACTTATTGGTTTCCGGTGTCCAGACCCAGAAGGCAAACCCGCTGGAGGCTCCCCACGTCAGGATATTGAATAGAATAACTAATACTAATATTAAAATTCGGCACATATGCGCAAACTTTAGCACACTCCATTGTGTTTGTCAATCCATCCGGCTTATAGAATTGTTTGTCCCTGATTCAATAAAAAAGGGCAGGCACTCTGCCGATGATCCGCCTTACCTTAAATGTTGGAAAAGGCGGTCTGCGGCAGAGAATGGACACAAATAAGGCACAAAAAGAGACACGAACCCGTAAGGGTTTAAGGATTCCGCCGCAGGCGGAATGCTTAAAGTGTCTCTTAGTGAAAGTAAGTCTTTGCCGAAAGCAAAGTCTTACGAAACGATTTGTGCTTTATTTGTGAACATGGCTGGCAAGGCGAAGCCGAAGACAGCAGCCTGCCCTGCTTTAGTAAGGAAAATTAATTATGGGCAGTTTAGCGACATGC
>CAYIQK010000034.1:0-11672 GCA_964365515.1 uncultured Planctomycetales bacterium
TGTTCTCCTTAAGATATTTCGCCGTTTTGATTGTTCTCCCCAGATGATATACCAAAAAGTTGTTCAGGATATACTTGAGCTCCTTTTTCACGGTCTTCGTAAGCCCCAGCCGCAGACTCTTTCCCCAATCGCTTCCTTCGATATGCAAGATGGAAGCGACCGTGCCCTGGGAAATAACCATAAAACTTGTCTCTATGGTAGGGCACAGGGAGCAGAGAAGTCCGCCGGAGTGGATGCTGAACCTCGCCGTGCTTTGTATCTTGCGGCCGCATTTGACGCACGAATCGATGTGCGGCCTGAATCCTGAAAACAACAAAATTTTGATTTGAAAGATGTGAATCAACCGGTCAATGTCGCCGGTCTTTTCTAAACTGTTTAAAAAATCGGTCATCAGATGATAGACCTTGGTGTTGGCCTCTTCCAATGGCATGATGACGTCCACCAGTTCCAGGACGTAATTGGCCGCCATGTTGCGCCGGTAATCCTCCCGAATCGGGAAAAAATATTGCTTCAGATCGCATTGGCTCACCAGATGCAGGTCGGATTTGTGCGAATGATAATAAACGATATCATTGACGGAGAACCGGTCGATATGACTGCCGAATTTCTTAGGGTCTTGACGGATCCCCTTCAAAACCCCTTTGAACTTACCGTGTTCTTTGGTGAAAAAGGTGGCGATCCGGCTGGTTTCCCTGAGATCAAAAACTTTTAAGACAATGCCCTCGGCTTTAAGGATCATGAGCAATCCGGTCCCAGCGGAACTTCAACTTCAGATATTTTAAGATTTGCCGCTGTTGACGGCGCATTTTCCTGATGTCATCGGATGCGTGATCATCATACCCCAACAAGTGAAGTATCCCATGGATCACATAAAGGATGAGTTCTTCGGCAAACGGCACCCGATAGATCCTGGCATTTTGGATGGCCGCGTCAACTGAGATGACGATCTCCGCCGAGATCTCTCTTTCTCCGGAGGAATCCCTGGTCCATCGCCCGCACACCCCGTCTCCCAAATCAAAGGCCAAGACATCCGTGGCATAACGGCGTCCGAGAAACTTTTCGTTGAGCGCGCGGATTTTCGAAGCGGTCACGAAAACTATAGAAAGATCCGCCCGACAGACACCTTCATAACGGAGAATCGCTTTTGCGATCCGGACGATTTGAGGAAGATTGAGGGATTGGCTTTTCTGCAGGTTTTCGACCGTAACTTGCATCCTTCGATTCGCTCCTTGTTCTGCTGGATCCCTGTTCTGAAGAAAAACCGGCGCCGCCTTTACTGCCGGCTCGCCCGGACCCGTTTCTTTTCTCCGGATATTTGACGCGGCTGTGATACATGGCGCTTAAAATGCGCGTGAAGGTCTCAGAAATTTTGTTGATCTCCGTCAATGTCAGGTTGCACTCATCCAACTGGCCGTCGATGAACTTGTTATTGACGATCTTCTTGACGGTCTCCTCAATCTTGCCCGGGGTGGGCTCATCGAGGGCGCGCGTGGCCCCTTCGACGGAATCAGCCAAAAGGATGATGGCGGCCTCTTTTGTCTGCGGTTTGGGTCCGGGATAACGAAAATCGTTTTCGTCAACCGTCTCCCCCTCCTTGGCTTCTTCCAAGGCCTTCTGGTAAAAATAATGCATCAGACTCGTTCCGTGATGCTGAGGGATGAAGTCGATGATGAGAGGGTTCAATTTGTACTTGCGGGCCAATTCAATGCCTTCCTTGACATGATTGAAGATGACCAGCCGGCTCATCGAAGGCTCGATATCATCATGCTTGTTGGCCCCCAGCATCTGGTTCTCCGTGAAGTATTCAGCCTTGCTCAACTTGCCGACATCATGATAATAAGCTCCCACCCGCGTCAAGAGCCCGTTGGCGCCGATCGAATCCGCGGCGGCCTCGGCGAGGTTGCTGACAACCAGACTGTGATGATACGTCCCCGGCGCCTCAAGGATCATCCTTTTCAAAAGCGGCTGGTTGAAATCGGAGAGTTCCATCAGGCTATAATTGGTCAAAACCCCGAAGAGATATTCGAATATCTTCAGTGTCGCCATGACAAGAAACGCCGAGATGAAACCGTTGGCGGCTAAAGGATACAGATACTCAACGGCAAATGGCCTGGTCAGATACAAAGAGATATCCGGCTTCAGCAGAAACAAACAGATGACGTGAACGACACCGACGAAAAGACCCGCACCCATGATCTGGCCGCGCGTACGCGCCCCTTTCACGCTGTAGGCCGCTATCAAACTCCCCAGAAAGAACGTAATCATCACACCAAAATTCTCTCCCAAGATGAGGCTGACCAGCACACTGCCCGCCAAGGCCATCATGAAAGATAATTGCAGGTCATTGAACAAAAACATGGTCAGAATGGATATGCCGGCGACGGGGATATACCGGACGGGGATACGGAAATAATGAACAACCACATGGGCGGTGAAGATGATCAGGGCCAGAAGCAATCCCAAACTCAAAAATAATTTGAGGTCGGTCTTGCGTAACAAACAAAGGTGGACACCGAGGAACAGCAGGAAAAACGGGATGATGAATGGATAGCCGGCGGCCCAGCAAAAGACCCCCGCGGCCACGAGGAACAAAAAGGAAAGCAGGACGTTGACGATATTCTTTCTGGTGTGCTCTTTAAACCCTGTTATCATTTTGGTAGGCTTCAATGATCCGCTGGACCAGTTCGTGCCGGACGACATCTGCCCCTGTCAAATGGACGAATTTGATGCCATCGATCTCCTTGAGGACTTTCTCGGCATTCGCGAGCCCGTTGGGCGTTCCCTTAGGCAGGTCGCTCTGGGTGACATCCCCGGTGATGACCGTCTTGGAATCAAAACCAAGGCGCGTCAGAAACATCTTCATCTGAAAAGGGGTGCTGTTCTGCGCCTCGTCGAGAATCACAAAGGCGTCGTTGAGCGTCCGGCCGCGCATGAATGCCAAGGGAGCGACTTCGATGATCCCTTGTTCGGTATAGCTCTCGACTTTGCCCACGTCCATCATATTGTACAACGCATCATAGAGGGGCCTCAAATACGGCAGGACCTTTTCAATCATGTCCCCGGGGAGAAACCCCAGGCTCTCTCCTGCCTCAATGGCCGGACGCGTCAGGATGATCCGGCGTACCAATCCTTTTTTAAGGGCATTGACCGCCATGGCCATCGCCAGATAGGTCTTTCCCGTTCCGGCGGGGCCCACTCCAAAAACGATATCGTGATGTTTGATGGCATCCACATACTCGATCTGCCCCTTGGTCTTCGGGGTGACCAGCGTGCCGGGAATCGAGACATCGATCTTCTCCTTCGCCAAGAGCTTAAAGTCGACCCCCTCATCCGGATGGGCCAACTTCAAAGCGTAGGTGATATCCCGCGTTTTGATCTCACCGCCTTTTTCGATGATCCCCAGAAGATAATCGAACAGGTCGCAGGTCTTGTCCACCTGCGGCCGTTCCCCGCTGATCTTCAATCCCTCGTCAATGCGCAGAACCTTGACCTTCAATTCCTTTTCGATCAACCGCAGATGGCTGTCAAATTTTCCGAAAAGGATCTGAATCTTCTGGACATCCCCAAATTGTATGTTTCTTTCCATAAATCTTTAAGCCGGCGTTCTATTCCATCGGGATCTGGATCACTGTCCCTGGTTTGATCCTATCGGGATTCTTGATCGCGGACTTGTTGGCTTCATAAATCTTCGCCCACTTACCGTGTGTGTTGTAGAATTTCTTGGAGATCTTCTGGAGAGTATCGTCTTTCTCAACGGTGTATGTGACAGGGGCTTCCAGCGCTTTGGGTTGTGAAGGCAAAACCCTCACATCCATTCTGGTGGAAATGGCCCCCTGTCGCTGGCCTCCGGCAGGAAACGTTTTTGTTGAAGAAGGCATGGAATCATCAGTGGAAGGCGCGGAGGCCCCGCCCGCCGGCGGGATGTCCCCAGGCTCGGCAGAAATTTCAAGAACATAAGTCTTGCGTGTGTCCTTGTATTGACTGCGGTCCTCAGCCTGCGGCGTTCCCATCAGATACCCCGCATTTCCTTCTCCGATCTCCTGATCGATACGGGGTTTATCCTCCGTATAAGCGGTCATCCGAATACCGCTGGAGCCGCATCCGTATACAAACAACCCCAAAACAACCAGTGTTATCATTTGGACGGTGTGCTTAAGCATTTCGACCTCCTTGATTCGTGACGGGCCTATTTGGTCTTCTTCAGGCCCAATTCGTTCAACTGTTTCTGGTCAACCTCCGACGGGGCATCCGTCAGCAGGCAATTGCCTTTCTGCGTCTTCGGAAAGGCGATGGTGTCTCGGATCGAATCCTGCCCGGTTAAAATCGCCGTCAACCGGTCAATCCCGAAAGCGACCCCGGCATGCGGCGGCGCGCCGTATTCAAAGGCCCTCAAAAGAAATCCGAAACGTTTCTGCGCCTGCTGGGCATCAAGGCCTATTATATCAAATATTTTCTTCTGCATATCTTTTTTGTGAATACGAACAGACCCGCTTCCCAGCTCGCTGCCATTGAGAACCAAATCGTAGGATCTGGCCCTGATCTTCCCATAGTCCATCTTTTCCAGATATCCCAAGTCATCTTCTTTGAGCGAGGTGAACGGATGGTGTTCGCTCTCCCAGCGTTTTTCTTCGTTATTGTACTTGAACATCGGGAAATCAACGACCCACGTGAAGGCGAAATCCTCTTTATTCTTTCTCAAATCCGGTTTGTCGCTATGATATTCTTTCATGGCCCGCTCGTGTGTCATGCGCGGGAAAGGAATGGGAATGTCCATCCCTTGGACCTGCTTAAAGATTTCTTGAAAGAGCCTTTCCGTCAAGGCAAAGATATCTTCCTCGGTGACAAAAGACATCTCGATATCCAATTGCGTGAATTCCGGCTGGCGGTCCGCCCTCAAGTCCTCGTCCCGGAAACACTTAACGATCTGATAATACCGGTCCGTTCCCGCCACCATCAGGATCTGCTTGAACAACTGAGGAGACTGAGGAAGGGCGAAAAATTCACCGACATTCAGCCGCGAAGGCACGAGAAAATCGCGCGCCCCCTCCGGTGTGGATTTTGTCAGGACAGGAGTTTCCACATCGATAAAGTGTTCCTGGTTCATGAACTGACGGACCACGGAACACAGTTTATGACGGGTCTCAAGAGTTTTAAAAACCTTCGGCCGGCGGATGTCCAGATAACGGTAAGTCAGTCGTAACTCCTCGGAGGCCTCAAGATTGTCATCGATTTCAAAGACCGGCACCTCGCTAGGGTTAAGGATCTCAAGGGTCTCGGCGCACACCTCAACCTCGCCTGTGGGAATCTGCGGATTCACCATCTTGGGAGGGCGGACAGCCGCCTTGCCTGTCACACGCACGACAAATTCCGGCCCCAGCTTCTGGGCATCCGCGTAGGCCTCCTTGCCGACGGAGGGAATAAAGACAACCTGGGTGAGACCGTACCGATCCCGAATATCAATGAAGATGAGTTTCCCGTGATCTCGTCTAGCGCCGACCCATCCGCAGAGGGTGACCTCCTGATTGCCGTGTTCCTTTCGCAATTCTCCACAAGTGTGCGTCCTTAACATGAAAACCTAAACCTTTCTATTTTTGAAAGACTTCGATAAGATGATTCCAATCGACTTCTCGCTGTCCGCCGCCTTCCATGTCCTTTAGGGAAACCACGCCTTTTTTATGCTCATCCTCCCCTAAGATGATCGCGTGCCTCGCGCCCGCCTTATGGGCCGATCGCATCTGACTTTTGATCGATGAAACCTTATAACTGATGTCGCTGGAGATTCCAGCTGATCTCAACTGATTCAAGATTTGAAACGCCTTAGGGAACACGTTCTCATCCAAGGCAAGGATATAAACCTCCAACCTCTCCAAGGGCTCATGATTTCCCGAAGGCATAGCCAGCAAGACCCGTTCGATTCCCAACGCGAAACCGACGGCATCGGTCTGCGGCCCTCCCAGTTGAGAAACGAGGTTGCCATATCTTCCGCCGGCGCTCAAAGCATCCTGACTTCCCAGGGAAGAATCACAAATTTCAAAAACCGTGTGTGTATAATAATCCAATCCCCGCACGAGATGGGGAACCGCCTCAAAATCGATCCCCAGATCTTCCAGGGCATTTTTCACTTTTGAAAAATACAGGATGCTTTCCTGCGCAAGATGGTCATATCCAAGATGGAGAGACCCAACCATCTCCCGGCAGAGTTGATTCTTGCAGTCGAGGATGCGAAAGACATTGCGTTCAAACCTGTCTTGGCAATCCTCGCAAAGCCCGGACTTTTTCGATTGGAGGAGTCCGCGCAGATGACTCGAAAAATTTTCCTTGTCCTGCAGGGACCCCAGCGTATTGATCCTCAATTTGAAATTGTTCAATCCTAAGACCTTAAGGATATTGACATTGAGGGCGATGACCTCCGCATCCAGATAAGGGTTTGACGTGTCAGCCCCCAAGACCTCAACGCCGATCTGATGGAATTGCCGCAGTCTCCCTTTCTGAGGACGCTCGCCGCGGAACATCGGCCCGATATAAAACAATTTCGTGATGCCTTCCTGCCGGTCCAGGCCGTTTTCGATATAAGCCCGGACAATTGGCGCGGTCCCTTCCGGCCGCAGGGCAAACCCCTCTTCCTCTCCTTTATTGGAAGCGAGTTCAAGCAATTGCTTATTGACCACTTCGCTGGTCTGCCCCAACGAACGCTTGAACAAACCCGTTTCTTCAAAAATCGGCGTACGGATTTCCTGATAATTGTAATTGGACAAGATTTGACGGGCCTTCGTTTCCACCTCCCGCCATAAAAGAATCTCAGAGGGGAGCAGATCTTTGGTTCCTCTAGGCGCGGAAAACTGTTTCATCATGGGATTATCTTTGGGATAGGTTCTAACAATTTAAACCCCGCCTCTCAACGTGTGACGGGGCGGGGCTAAAGGGGGACACTTATTATTTACCTTATCTTATGTTTCATTTCCAATCCAGGCTTGAAAACGACGACTTTGCGAGGAGGAACGGGGACACTCTCCCCCGTCCGGGGATTACGTCCGAACCGCGCCTTGCGTTCCTTGATCTTGAAAACTCCGAAGTTGCGCAATTCAACCTTCTCGCTGCGGACGAGGCTGTCCACAATCACATCAAATGTTTTCTGGACAATCCTTTTCACATCCACCTGTTTGATCCCTGTCATATCTGTGATTCGAAGAACAATGTCTTTTTTTGTCATTATGTCACCTCCTAGTCGTAAGTATAGTAGCAACACGATGTTAGAGTGTCAAGGAAAAATTCCCATCTCCAATCAGCTCTTTGATCTCATTCATCAGATCTTCGTTGGGTGTCACATAAAGATCTTCACCCACAAGGATTTGAACACTTTTATGCGAATTCGCATTCAACCGCAAATACACAGGAACCTTTCCCGGCGAATGCGACAATCGCTCCTTCAAATCCTTCAGCTTCTCTTCACCGACGGCGGCCAGATCAACATTGATGGTTTTGATGTCACCGTACACGTCCTGGACATATTTCATATCACTCGCGACGACCTTGGGCTCATCATCGCGCCGGCTCACCCGGCCGCTCATAAAGACAACTTCTCCCTCGTTGAGATATTTGGCCAGATTGACATACGCTGAAGGAAATACAAGCACCTCGACCTCTCCGTCTAAATCCTCAAGCGTGGCGATGGCCATGCGCTCGTTGGTCTTGCGGGTATTGGTCAATTTGACCGCGGCCAAAAGTCCGACCAACCGCACCTCCTCACCGTCGATGGCCTGCTTCAAATCTTTGGTGGAATAATTCGTAAACTCTTTGATTTCAGCCTGATAATGAGCCAAGGGATGACCGCTCACATAAAATCCCAACATCTCCTTTTCAAAAGCCAGGATTTTGTTCTTGGGCCACTCCTTAACATCGGGAAACTTTTCCGTCTCCTGATGAAACCCGCCCTCTTTCCCGTCAATGTCAAAAAATGAAACCTGGCCGGAGGCCTTTTCCTTCTGATTCCTGGCACCGGACTCAAGAGCATTGTCCAAAACTTCCATCAACTGCGCCCGGCGGGCTCCAAAACTATCCAATGACCCGCATTTGATGAGACTTTCCATGACCTTTCTGTTAACCAAACGCAAATCGACCCGTTTGGACAAATCGAACAAAGAGACGTAAGGGCCGTCCTTGCGGCCTTCCGCGATGGAATCGATCGCCGTTGATCCCACATTCTTGACGGCCAAAAGGCCGAAGCGGATCGTGTGATCGTCAACTACGTCGAATTCTTTGATGCTCTCATTGAGACCCGGAGGCAGTACACGTATCCCCATCGCCTCGCATGCCTTAACGTATTCCACAATCTTGTCCATGTTATTCTTCTCGCTATTGAGCAAGGCACACATAAACTCAACCGGATAATTGGCTTTCAGATAAGCTGTTTGATAGGAAATGATGGCATAGGCGGCGGAATGACTGCGGTTAAACCCGTAGCCTGAGAAATAGTCAATCAAATCAAAAAGTTTATTCGCCTTTTTTTCATCGATGCGGCTGGCCTTCAAGCACCCTTCCACAAAATCTTTTCTCATTTGCTCCATGACCGAGGGGTTTTTCTTGCTCATGGCCCGGCGCAGGTGATCGGCCTGTGTCATGGAAAAACCGGCCAACGCCACTGCAATCTTCATGACCTGCTCCTGATACACGATGATCCCGTAAGTCTCCTTAAGGATCCCCTCGAGCTTGGGATGATCGTATTGGACAGCCACCTCCCCGCGCTTTCGTTTGATGAAATCATCCAGCATACCGCTTCCCATCGGCCCGGGACGGTAAAGCGCCAGGACCGAAATGATGTCTTCGAATTCGCCGGGTTTGATTTTTTTAAGAAGTTCGCGCATGCCGGCACTCTCCAGTTGGAAGACGCCGAAACTGTTGGCCTGCCCCAATAAGGCGTAGGTCTTCCTGTCGTCGAGAGGGATCTGCCTGACATCAATGTCCACTCCATGGATCTTCTTGATCAGTTTCACGGCCTCGCTGATGACGGTGAGCGTCCGTAACCCCAAAAAATCCATCTTCAAAAGTCCGATCTTCGCGATGGCATTCATGGCGAAACCGGTGATGATCTGGCCGTCGCTGGTCTTAAAAAGCGGGACATATTCGTTCAACGGTTTATCAGCGATGACGACCCCCGCCGCATGAGTGGAGGCATGGCGGTTTAACCCTTCCAGGACCTTGGCGGTCTCAATGATTCCGCTGGCGGTCTTATCTTCGCGGAACAACTTCTCGAGTTGAGGTTCTTTGGAAACGGCGTCCTCAATACTGATGCCCAGTTCGTTGGGGATGAGTTTCGCGATCTTATCGACATCCGCGTAGGCAACCCCCATCACGCGTCCCACGTCGCGGATCGCCGCGCGGGCCTGCATGGTTCCAAAGGTGATGATCTGGGCGACATTCTCTTCCCCGTACTTTTTCGTCACATAATCAATCACCTCGCCACGGCGTTCAAAGCAAAAATCGATGTCAATGTCCGGCATCCCCGCCCGATCGGGATTCAAAAATCGCTCGAACAGAAGCCCGTATTTCAACGGGTCTAAATCCGTGATGCCCAAAAGATAACTCACCAGACTCCCCGCGGCCGACCCCCGGCCTGGTCCAACGGGAATACCCGTCTGCCGGGCAAAGCTGATAAAATCCCACACAATGAGAAAATAACCGACAAATCCAATCTTCTCGATCGTCTGGAGTTCAAGGTGGAGGCGATCCATGATCTCAACGGTCGGATGGGGATAACGTCTGCGCAAACCCTCCTCGCAGAGTTCCCGCAAGTAAGCCTCCTTGGTTTTCCCGTCCGGCGGGACAAAATGCGGCAGATGAACCTCGTCGAAACGCAGTTTCAAGTCGCATTTCTCGGCAATCTCCATCGTATTACTTAAGGCCTCGGGGATCCAGCGAAACTCCTGCATCATGACGGCCGGATCCTTGAAATAAAACTGGTCGGTACTCAGGCGCATCCTCTTGGGGTCATTGAGGGTGGACTGCGTCTGGATGCACAAAAGGGCTTCGTGGGCTGTCGACTGAGACTGTTCCAGATAATGCACGTCGTTGGTCACAACCAGAGGCAAATTCAAGTCCTTGGCGATTTTGAGGAGCCCCTCATTGACGATCTTTTGCTCTTTGAGGCCGTGATCCATGATCTCCAGATAAAAATTTCCCGGGCCGAAGATCTGGCTCAATTCATCGGCGGTCTTCAAAGCGGCATTGTAGTCTCCCTGCTGGAGATGCCAGGAAATCTCTCCCTTGAGACATGCGGAAGTGGCCAAGAGCCCCTTCGAATACTTCGCCAGGATCTCTTTGTCCATGCGCGGATAATAGTAAAATCCTTCCAGATACCCCGCGGAGACCAATTTCATCAGATTACGGTAACCTTCGTCGGTGCGGGCAAACAACACAAGATGGGCCACAGTCCCTTTCTGGCGGGGAGTCTTCTCGAAGCGGCTTCCGGAGGTGGCGACGTAGGCCTCACAGCCGATGATGGGTTTGACGCCCATCGAAACAGCGGTTTGGTAGAAATCGACCGCTCCGAATAAATTGCCGTGGTCGGTCATGCCCAGAGCGGGCATTTTGTAATCCACGGCTCTCTGAAAGAGGTTCTTGATGCGGCAGGCCCCGTCTAAAAGGCTGTACTGGGTGTGGACGTGCAAATGGACGAAATCAGAGTGATTCATTTGATTTCAGCGACAGATTTATTCCCACTCAATGGTCGATGGAGGCTTGGAACTGATGTCGTAAACGACACGGTTGACGCCCCGGACTTCGTTGATGATGCGGCTGGAGATCCGTCCTAAGAGATCATAAGGCAATTGAACCCAATCCGCTGTCATTCCGTCAACACTGTTGACACAACGGATGGCAATCACATTCTCGTAGGTCCTTTGATCCCCCATGACACCGACGGTCTTCACGGGAAGCAGCACAGCGAAAGACTGCCAGATCTCGTGATAAAGGCCGGCTTTTTTGATTTCTTCCAAGACCCGTTCATCGGCTTCTTTGAGGATCTCCAGGCGCTCTGCGGTCACCTCTCCGATGATCCGGATCCCAAGTCCCGGGCCAGGGAAGGGCTGACGTTTCAAAATGACATCGGGGAGCCCCAGATATTTACCGATGGTGCGCACCTCATCCTTGAACAGTTCACGGAAAGGCTCGATCAATTCGAGTTTGAAATTCTTGGGCAGTCCCCCCACATTGTGGTGAGTCTTGATCACGTCCGACGGCCCCCCTTTGGGAGAATGAGATTCGATCACATCCGGATAAAGCGTCCCTTGGGCTAAAAATGCCGCGTCCTTAATCTTCTTGGATCTTTCGACAAAAACATTCGCGAATTCATCGCCGATGGTCTTTCGTTTCTCTTCCGGATCCGTGACACCCTTCAAACGTTTCAGAAAATTTTTTTCGGCGTTGATCACCGTCAGATTGATGTTGAAATGACCTTTGAACGTCTTTTGGACAGAAGCCGCTTCATTCTTTCGCAACAGGCCGTTATCCACAAAGATGCAATGAAGCTTCCGGCCGATGGCCTTGTGGAGCAGCATGGCGGCCACCGAAGAATCGACACCGCCGCTCAACCCCAGAATCACCTTCTTATTCCCGACCTTCTCCTGGATCTGCTTGATCGTCGAGTCAATGAATTTGTCCATGGTCCAGCGCGGCAG
>CAYIQK010000035.1:0-5698 GCA_964365515.1 uncultured Planctomycetales bacterium
TGGACGGTTGAAAAACCTATTTCTTCCTTCGGGGACCGCACGACCCGCGCGCCGCAGGCCTTGGCTAATAACTGCGCCCCCAGGCAGATGCCCAGATAAGGGACCCCTTGCGTAACCACGCGTTTGATCAGGGCGTCCTCTTCTTTCAGAAAGGGATATTTGTCCTCTTCATAGACATTCATCGGCCCGCCGAGGACAACCAGCGCTTCAACGTCTTTGAAACCGGCAGGCAACGGGTCACCCCGCTGCAGGTCGATTTCCCTGATTTGATACCCCTTCCTTTGAAAAAAAATACCCAGCGTCTCCGGGCCTTCAAGGCTGATATTTTTGACAAAAATGATCATTAGGGTTCTCCTCTAATGAATCAGCCCTTTGGCTCGCTTTTATCTACCGACAAGGAACCAAAGGGCTGATGAATGATACTGAATTAATTCGCCGACGTCATCCTCGGGTGAATCAAGAAAGAAACAGCATTTCCGCGTACGAAGGGAGCGGCCATGTATCCGTTGGAACGAAGCCTTCGAGTGTGTCTACGGTCTCTCTCAAATCTTCCATGGCAGATTTGATTTTCTCCGCGGCACCGCCGGGAGCGGCTTTCTCGAGTTTGCCGATTTGTTCCCACGCCGTCTCACAGAGACCCGTGATTTCTTTGAGGATCTTGCGGGTTTCCTGGACCTTGCCCTTGTTGACGGCTTCGACAGATTTGATGGTCTCCGCCAATTCCGCCTGATAACCCAGCACGGCCGGCATGATCATGTTCTTGGCCATCTGGGCGGCAAGGTCCGCCTCATATTTGAGGACCGTATTATAAATTTCCATATAAACATCATAACGGGAAATCAACTCGGTCTTAGTCAATACGCCATGACGTTCGAACAAGGCGATGGCCTTGGGATCTTTGGTCACAGCCAGCGCCTCCGGCGTCGTTTTCAAATTGGGAAGGCCTCTTTTCTTGGCCTCCTTGGCCCATTCCTCGGTATAGTTGTCGCCGTTGAAAATGACCTTCTTGTGCTTCTTGATATAATTCTGCAGGAGCTTTTGAACGGCCTTGTTGATATTCTGCCCGCCCGCGGATTCGAGCTCGGTACAAATCTGATCCAGGGCATCGGTCACAATCGTGTTGAGGATGATGTTGGGGCCGGCCAGGCTCATCGAAGATCCGACGGCACGGAACTCGAATTTGGATCCGGTGAAGGCAAAAGGTGAAGTTCGATTACGATCCGAAGCGTGACGCGGCAATATCGGCAAGGAATCCACCCCGAGCTCAAGCGTTCCGCCTGTTTGGGATGACTTGGCCCCGCCTTTTTCAATCTGCTCGATGATGTCCGTCAACTGCTCACCCAGATAAACCGAGATGATCGCCGGAGGAGCTTCATGAGACCCCAGCCGGTGATCGTTGGCGGCGGAGGCAACGCCAGCGCGCAGTAAAGCGGCGTTTTCATCAACAGCCTTCAGAACAGCGGCCACCATGATCAAAAACCGCTCGTTTTCATGAGGATTATCCCCGGGAGAAAACCAGTTTTTGCCGTCAGGGCCGGTCACCGACCAGTTGTTGTGTTTTCCGGAACCGTTGATGCCGGCAAAAGGTTTCTCGTGCAATAAACACGCCAACCCGTGGCGCTTGGCAACCCTCTGCATCACTTCCATACACAGCATATTGTGATCAACACCGAGGTTCTGATTCTCAAAGATCGGGGCAATTTCATACTGGGCCGGGGCAACTTCGTTATGACGCGTTTTGCTCGGAGCGCCCAGCTTCCACATTTCCCTGTCGAAATCTTCCATGAACGCGATCACGCGGTCCTTGATCGCCCCGAAATAATGATCGGCCATCTGCTGATGCTTGGCCGGTTCTTTGCCGTACAACGTGCGTCCGGTCTGAACGAGGTCGATCCTCTGATTATAATAGTTGCGATCGATGAGAAAATATTCCTGCTCTCCGCCCAACGTCGCGTAAGGTTTTTGCGTGCATTTGATGCCCAAAATCTTGGCCAAACGCTCAACTTGTTTGTTCAAAGCTTTCATCGAACGCAGCAAAGGCGTTTTTTTGTCCAACGCCTCGCCTTTCCAGCCGACGAAATACGTCGGGATGCATAGCGTCGCTGCCTTGGGCCCTTCTTTGATGAACGCGGGGCTGGTGGGGTCCCACCCGGTATACCCGCGCGCCTCAAACGTCGGACGAAGGCCGCCGGAAGGGAAACTCGACGCGTCCGGTTCGCCCTGGATCAATTCATTCCCAGAGAATTCCAAAACGACTCCGCCCTCGCCGTCGGGAGCGATGAAAGAATCGTGCTTTTCCGCCGTCAAACCGGTCAAAGGCTGAAACCAGTGGGTATAATGGGTCGCGCCTTTGGAGATAGCCCAGGTCTTCATCGCATCGGCCACCTCATCGGCAATCGTGGGATCCAGCTTGCCGCCTTCTTTGATTGTTGTGCTCAAAGACTTGAACGCCTTTTCGGACAAATAGTTACGCATCGCCTTGAGGTTGAAGACATTCTGGCCGTAGATTTCCTGAACAGATGGGATACTGTTGATATTAGATACCGGCTCCATACCGCTTTCTCCTTTGCTCATGAGATCGATTGCTTGAATTCGCGATCCTTGACTCATTGTCATTCTCCAATTTTATTTTTTTATGTTAGAAACATAACTATTTGCCCGCCATGAACATAAGAAAATTCTCAATGATGAAACAGAGACTTCTTTGCCTTCATCCGCCAAATTGGGCTAAATATACTCTCGGCCCATATCTTTGTCAAGTCTTTTCTATGTCCGCCTTGACACGCAATCAGCCGATGGCATCGTGGCCTTCTTCGCCGGTGCGGATCCGGACACAACGGGGCAGATCCACGACAAAGATCTTGCCGTCGCCGATCTTGCCGGTCCTGGCGCCCTTGATGATGGCCTTGATGGTGGGCTCGACAAAATCCTCATTCACAGCAATCTCCAAGCGCACTTTTCTCAACAGATTGCCTGTTTCCTTGGCTCCACGGTAGAATTCCGTCACACCCTTTTGTTGACCGTGCCCCAAAACCTCATTGACCGTAATCAGGTTGACTTCGGCATTATACAATTCCTTTTTGACATCCTCTAACTTATAAGGTTGGATAATTGCAATGACCAGTTTCATATCGCCTCCCTATTGATTTGATTCTTTTAAGTTCTACTCTAAAACAGTATAAGCCTGTTCATGATGCTGCGTCAGATCAAGCCCCATCGCTTCCTCTTTGTCATCGACCCGGACACCGATGACCATATCCACTATTTTATAGATAATGAAAGTCACGACGGCACTATAAACTATGGTGATCGCGACTGTCTTGAGTTGAATGATAAATAGGGCGGGATTTCCATAAAACAATCCATCGTTCCCGGCTGAATTAATAACTTTTGTAGCGAACAACCCTGTGGCCAAGGCTCCCCAAATCCCTCCGATGCAATGAACTCCGAAGGCATCCAAGGAATCGTCGTAGCCCAGCTTGGGTTTGATGATGCTCACCGCGATATAACAAAAGACACTGACCAACAAGCCGATGAAAATGGCGCCTGTCACATTCACGAAACCCGAAGCCGGAGTGATCGCGACCAACCCAGCCACGGCACCCGTAGCGGTTCCGAAAATCGTCGGTTTCCCGCTGACTTTCCACTCCAAAAGGGCCCAGCTCAAACCTGCCGCGGCGGCGGCGATGTGCGTCACGACAAAAGCGCTTGTGGCCAAGGCCCCGGCGCCCAAAGCGCTTCCGGCATTGAAACCGAACCAGCCAAACCAAAGCAAAGAAGCCCCCAAAACCACAAAAGGCAAATTGTGCAATGGCGTCGGCTTATTCTCATATCCTCGTCTTCGACCGATCATCAAAGCGGTCACCAATCCCGCGATACCGGCATTGATATGGACAACCGTTCCGCCGGCAAAATCAAGGGCACCCATATTTCTCAAATATCCTCCAACCGCCCAAACCATATGACAAAGCGGATCATAAACAAATGTAGCCCAAAGAACTATAAAAATAAGAAACGCGGAGAACTTCATCCTTTCGGCAAAGGCGCCGATAATCAAGGCCGGAGTGATGACGGCAAACATCGCCTGGAAGATCATAAACGCCTGATGGGGAACCGTTGCCGCGTAATCCGGATTGGGCTCAAGTCCCACTCCGTTCAACCCAAGCCAACTGAGCCCGCCGACAAATGGTGATCCCGGACCAAAAGCGAGACTGTATCCCCACAAGACCCACTGCAGGCTGATCACACACAAAACAATAAAGCACTGCATCAAAATGCTCAGGATGTTTTTTCGTCTAACCATGCCTCCGTAGAAAAAGGCGAGTCCCGGGGTCATCAACATAACCAGCGCGGATGAAACCAGAACCCAAGCTGTGTCTCCAGAATTGATCATATCCATCTTTCTAATCCTCCCTTTTGCCCGATTAGCCTGAACTTATTTCTCTAATGATAATCCGGACTTTCTTAAGACACCAGTGTCAAAAAAAAATCCCCTAAAAACCACTCTCTGGTTTCTAGAGGACTTCAATGCCCTGTCTTTTTGTCCGAAGTTATGAAAAGATGTTTCTTACACCACCAGCCGCGTTTTTCTAAAAACTTCAATGTTTTTAGAACAATCGAAATATACAATTTGTCTTTCATCTTGTCAAGAGATTTTTAAATCCTTGTCAACAAGGGCCCCTTGAGGGACATGGTTTCCAGCGGCATACCAGTAAGCCGCCCCGATGAAAACAGCACCGCCGATGACATTGCCGATGGTCACAGGGACCAGGTTCTTCACATAGCCGGCCCAGCCGATCGCCGTCATGGAGGTGTTTTCAAACACTCCCATACCCAACAGCGTCATGTTGGCAACGCTGTGTTCGAATCCGGATCCGATGAACGCGAAAAGGCACCAGAAAATAAGGATCAATTTGGCCGTTTCATTTTTGACGGCCGCCGACATCCATACGGCCAGGCACACCAACACATTGCACAAGATGCCTCTGATCAAAAGCTGCATGAACGGCGCGCTCATCTTCCCTGCCGTGACCGTCAACAGGAGATCTTTCGTCGGCCCCTGGTCAATCAACCCCGAGACAGACATCCCGTAGGCCAAAAGCAAGGCACCTGCCAGGTTCCCTAAATACGAGACCCCCCACACCGCCCAAGTCTTGCCCCAGGAAACTTTATTCGAGAGGCTTCCGATCGTCATGATCATGTTATTACCAGTGAACAACTCCGATCCCGCAAAAATGACCAGAGTCAGCGCCACGCCGAAAGAAGCCCCCATCACAAGTTTTAAGACAGGAGCGCCTGCCGCGTGCAACGGCCCTCCGACGGAGAATATAAGGATTATTCCCAGCCCCACGTAGATACCGGCCAGCAAGGAAAGCAGAAAATATCTTGCGATGCTTTCATCCAATATTGCCGCCTTGGCAACGGATGCCCTTTCCATCGCCTCAACAGTCGTTTTGATCATGGCATCGGCTCCTTTCCGGATTGAATAAAGATATGACCGTTTTCCTCCCAGGCCTTAAAGACTTTGGTACACTCGGAAGGCTCGCTCCCTTTGCCGGTTGAAAGATCGAACTTGTGGCCGTGCAAAGGACAGATCACTTTACCGCCGCCGATGATGCCGTCGGCCAAAGGCCCCTGGCGATGGGGACAGCGGTGTCCCAGGGCGAAAATCCCGCCCGAACGGGGACGAAAGACCGCG
>CAYIQK010000035.1:5798-11098 GCA_964365515.1 uncultured Planctomycetales bacterium
AAATCCCTGCCCACACAACTCTTGCATGTCCGGAAGGCCTTGGCATAAGCATGCCCGCTGGGCATTCCCAAATCCCTCCATATCCCGGGAAGGTCTTCTTTAGATATCCCCAAAAGATCAATCCTCTGTCCGCCGGTCAGTTTGACCATTCTGACGTTGTATTTGGCGGCGGTCCGGGCGATCCGCATCAATTCTTCCGGACTGGTCACTCCGCCATAAATACGCGGAACAACCGAGAATGTGCCGTCGTTTTGAATGTTGGCATGAACCCGGTCGTTGATGAAACGGGCATCCCGCTCATCTTCGTATCCTTCAGACCAGATGGTCTTCAAAAGAGACGCCAGTCCAGGCTTGCTCTGCGGATCTTCCCTGCCCGCGGCCAGCTCCTTAAAAACAGAACTGACCGATTTCAATCCTCTGGCCTTGATCTCGGCGGCAAGTTTGGATTTCTCCAAAGGCACACCCGGGACATAATCGTGTTCCCGCGGATCATAGGTAACATCCCCCAGAACAGTTTCAATCAACTTAGCAACGGCCCCGCGGCAAGAACCGCACCCGGTTCCGGCCCTTGTCTTGGCACCGACGGCGGTGGTACTGCGGCAATTGTGCTTGAGGATGGCGTCGGTGATTTCTTTCTTGCTGACGCCGTTACAATTGCAAACCTGGGCGGTCTCCGGCAAGTCTTTCACCTCAAGGAGCGATGTTCCGGAAGACGAGCCAAAAAGGACCTCGGTGCGATTCTGCGGCAATTCCACCTTGCGTCTGTACAACCGCATCAGATCATTCGCGAGGGTTGTATCGCCCAGCAAAATAGCTCCGTGAATCCTATTGTCACGAACAATCATCTTTTTGTAAATGCCGCGGCTTGGGTCACGGTAGACAATGACTTCATCCTTCGCCAGACCCGGCTCTTTTTCTCCCAGGGAGGCCAGCTCAACGCCCATGACTTTGAGTTTGGTGCCTGTTTGAGATCCCGCGTATTCGGCGTCGATACCGCAGCCGGTGATGACATCCGCAACCACCTTGGCCTGCTCCCAGATGGGTTCCACAAGGCCATACACAACGCCGCGGTGTTCGACGCATTCCCCCAAAGCAAAGATGTTCGGATCGCTTGTCCGCAATTGATCGTCACAGACGATCCCCCTGTTGACCTTGAGCGCCGCATGGACAGCCAATTCCGTGATGGGACGGGTGCCGGCGCTGACAACCACCATATCCGTTGCCATCAAAGTTCCATTTTTGAATACAAGGGACGCCGCCTTGCCGTCTTTGCACAGAATCCCTGTTGTCACAGTATCCACAAGCACATGAAGCCCCATTCCTTCCATAATATTCTTGAGCATCCGCGCCGCCTCTTGATCCAACTGCGCCGGCATGAGCTGAGGGGCGGCCTCAATGATCGTCACGTCCAGATCATGAGTCATCAACCCCCTCGCCGCCTCCAGTCCCAGCAGCCCTCCGCCGATCACAACGGCCTTACGGCAATTCTTCGCGTATTGCCCAATGCGCCGGCAGTCGTCAATGGTACGAAAAAGAAATGTCCCGGGACAGCCAAACCCTTCGATCGGGGGAACGAAAGGACGGGACCCCGTGGCCAGGATAAGAAAATCATAAGATTCCTTCAGAAGCATTGTGTCCCGCGGTTGATAGGAAACCGTGCCGTAGGCAGGCAATCCCGGCGGCATGCTCTGGACAAAAACATTTTTCCCGCCGCAGTCAATGCGCACAACCTTGACACCGGTATAAAGCGCGATGTTGTTTTCACGATACCAGGACAAAGGATGAGTGATGATCTCCTCGGAGCTCTGCGTCTGGTTCAAGACATTGCTCAAAAGGATACGGTTGTAATTGCCGTAAGGTTCCGCCCCGAACATGACAATCTCGAATGAATCGCGGCCGCGTTTCAAAATCTCCTCCACGACCCGCGCGCCGGCCATGCCGTTACCGACTACAACAATTTTTTTCTTCATCGTCCCTCCCCTGCAACAAAAAAGTCCTTTTCTCAAACGGCATCGTTTGAAAAAAGGACTTTCTCTGCCCTTAAAATGTAAAAATCCGACGTTATCATCTTTGATATCGTCGGACATCCGTGTCCATTGAAACCCGCCTCACAATTCAGCTGTTCTCGGCGGTCATTTGAAGCAATGCAAATATACAATCAACTCAGGGCCTTGTCAAGGCCTTTTTTATTTTGCCCCCATCGCCTTGTCGATACCGCTCACGCTGGCCTCCTTCAAAAGCTGTTCCACTTTTTTCTCGGCCCGGCGAAGATCCGTCGCTTCAATCACCTTTTGGATCCGCGGCAGATACCGGGCGTCCACGCTGAATCTTCTGATCCCCAAGCCCAGCAAGTGGGGGACATAGCGCTCGTTATGGGCCATATCTCCGCAGACGGAAACCTCAATGCTCGCGCGCTGGGCCGCCTCCACCACTTTTTTGAGCGCCCTGAAGATCGAAGGATGATGGGGAAGATAAAAATCCGCCACTTTTTCGTTGGTGCGGTCCACCGCCAGCATATACTGAATGAAATCATTGGTCCCGATGCTGAAAAAATCGGCCTCGTGGGCCAGTTCATGGATGATTTCCAAAACGGCCGGCAACTCGATCATCACCCCCAGCTGAGGATGCCTGTGGTGAGGGACCTTTTCTTCCTTCAGTTGATTCACGCAAGAGGCAACAATTCTCTTGGTCTCAAAAAAATCGTCCAATGAGGAAATCATCGGAAACATGATCCTCAGATCCGCGTCCACGCCCGCCCGCAAAATGGCCTTGAGCTGTGAGGCGAATATTTCTTGGTGCCTGAGAGAAAACCGGATCGACCTCATCCCCAAAAAAGGATTTTCCTCTTTGCCGTAGTCATAATACGACAAGACCTTGTCTCCGCCTATGTCGAGGGTCCGGAAGGTGATTTCCTTCTGCGGCATGGCCTCCACCAATTTCCTGTAAACGACGTATTGTTCCTCTTCCGACGGAAAATCGGACCTGATGATGAAAGGGAATTCCGTCCGGTAAAGGCCGATCCCTTCGGACTGAACGGCCTTCGCCGCCTCCAAGTCCCCCAGCAGATTGATATTGGAAAGCAGTTTCACCCTTTGACCGTCTTTGGTGTTGGTGGTTTCACGCACCTCGCTTTTGATCAGATCAACCTTCTTTCGGTCTTCTTCTTTCCTGTGATACGCCCGGGTGATTTCCGAAGAGGGATTGATGTGAATATTGCCCTGCTCCGCGTCCAGCAGGATCGTTGTCTTCTCCGGCAGTTGAAGAAGACGGTTCTCCCCGGTGATCACCAGAGGCATCCCCAGCGACCGGGCCAAAATGGACAGATGCGAAGTGATTCCGCCGCTCAAAAGAATGACGCCTTTGACCTTTTGCGAAAAAAGCTTTAAGATATCCGACGGAAGAAGCTCTTGGGCGATCACGATCCGGTGATCGAAGCCGGTGATTTCATCCGGCAGGCCCACCATATTGCCAAGGAGTCTCCGCCCCATATCCTGGACATCCTGTTTTTTCTCCTGCAGATACAAATTAGATAACCCCTCGAATCTCCGGATATAAGTCTCGACCGCTTCCCTGACGGCCTGCGGCGGATTCGTGCCGGATTCAATGGCCCCGACAATCATCCCCGTGAAGGCCCCGTCTTTGAGCATCAGGATCTGAGCCGTGAAGATGAGCGAAGCCACGTCGGCCAATTTTTCCTCGATCTGTTTCTGCAAATCCTCCAGCTGTTTCTCCGTCAACTGCACCGCCCTGTGGAAATCTTCCAGCGTATAGCGACGATCCGTTCCCCTGACATTTTGCGCCGCGCCCTCTAACAGGGGAGAAAAATGACGGTTGCCCCAAACAGCTGCCTCGGCCAAAACGATACCTTCGGAAGCGACCCGGCCCTTGATCAATTTCAATGCCTTCTCTTCTTTGGCTGTATCCTTCAAACTCTGGCGTTCCTTGAGCCCCATCAACAGCTTGGCCGTCTCGATGGTGGTGGCCAACTGGGAAGTGATGGCGCGCAAGACCTTGATATCCCCTTGGGTAAAATAGTTCTTCTTTGAATTTTGAACCACCATCGCGCCGATGCAATGCTGGCCGCGCAGGATGGGAACCGCCAAAAAAGACTCATACGGTTCCTCCCCGATCTCTGAGAAATACCGATAGCCTGGATTCTTGCTCGCGTGCCGCTCGCAAATGGGACGCAATTGCTGGACAGCCAGGCCCGTCAACCCTTCCCCCAATTTCAATTTCACCGTCCCCACGGCATCGGGGTTCAATCCTTTGGTGGCCTTGAGAACGAGTTCCTGGGTGTCCTCATAAAACAGGTAAATGGAACACACCTGCGACTGCATGTGTTCCGAGATCATCTCTACGATCTTTTGTAAGAACGTCTCCAGGCTGGGGGCGTCCGAAAAAAGTCCGCTCAACTCCCCGATATCGCAAATCAGTTTGGCGTGATCGCGTTTTTTCATGGGTTCTCCTTACTGGTCATGACAATATCTCTATAAACTCCGCCACTACGTGAAACTCATCTTCTCGCACATTCTCAAGGACAATATCATCAAAATCTTGATTATCCGGCGAAAGGATGATTTTTTTGTGTATCCATGTGCCGTCAGGAAAATGTTCTTTTTCACTATGATATCGTTTGATTGTAAAACTCATTTTTGTTTCTGGGTCACTAATTCTGCGCGACTCAACCAATACAATCTTGCCGTTACGCGACCCGCCCTGATCAGGACGAAACAGACACCAGCTGCCATCTTTGATCGTCGGCTCCATGGATTTACCGACAACTTGAGCAATGAACATGTCTTTATTCAATTTGAAAACACCGCCTAACGGTTTCCAGCCAATAACTTCCGGCGCGCGTTGTTCGGTAAATGAGGTCGCGACCGCCTGGAGAGAGCATATCCGTACATGGGTCTTTCGCTGTTCTGGAGTTATTTTTTCATCCGAAATCACATCGCTAAAAAATAGCGTTTCTTTTGACCGGTCACTGCTATCTTTATTCAAACGCTCGTAGACTTTCTTTAGTAAATAATCCTTCACCACTGCCGCGAAAGCTTTGTCGTCCATAATCTTATTGAAGATATCCTGATTTTGGTCCATGCGCTCGACCATCTTGTCGACAAAAACTTCCTCAAAGCCATACTTGAAATTATCAATAGTGTTGGTCTGCGCCTGAAGACCGAGTTTTTCGTCCAAAACCATTTCCTCTTCGATCTGGTCGAAGAAAAGCTTGTCTGCTTCTGTAAAATCTGTACCAAACCGGTCATTGAGAAGATTGATAATCTCGGAAAGCCGGGCAAATT
>CAYIQK010000036.1:0-5704 GCA_964365515.1 uncultured Planctomycetales bacterium
TTCATCAGAATAAAACTATCGCGTTTTCTTTCGGTCCCAACCAACAAGTCCATTAAAACTCCGGCATAAAATTCTATTTTGACCTTGGTCGCACGGGCCTCCTCCATACGATATTCATCTATCTTCCCGATCTCTTGCCCAAAGCTTATCATCCCGCCACTCTCATTATAATTTTCATAAATTTTGCCTTTATAATTCGGGAATTGCGACGCCGATGATTTAAGAACATCCTGTTTCGATATTACATCCTCACCATCATTAAAATCATCAACGAGCAAAATCTGCTCTTCTCCATTGATATAAATTGTCTCCACTCGTTTCGCCTCAGAATAATCAGGCCAGACAACGACATCATGTCCTTTTGAAACACCAATAAATCTTCCATTTTGCGTTACGGACTTCTTGTCAAATGCATTGAATAATGCATCGAAGGATTCAAAATCATAGATCTTGCTGTTATCGCTATCCCGTATAACTTCAACGCTTCTGCTTCCAAGAAAAATCCGGTGCGTGGTTATTCCTTCGATATTCTTTTCGACCTGGCTATCGTATGGCAGTTTATCAGGGTTTTCGATGATCTGCCGGGCACTGCGATAATAAGACTTCCCGTCTTGATCAAGGAGGAGATACCGTTCCGCCGTGAACTCTTTCATGAACGCGCGGCCCTCAAGGCCGCGGATCAAAGACGCTTTCTTAAGCTCATTGTTTTCTTTATTGGAGCTATCCTTGTAAACCACCTCTAATTTCCGGACATCGCTTCTCCCGGCTATCTTTGAGGCCTTGATATAACGGTAATCCTGTTCTCCTTCCTGGAATCCGCTCCCTTCCAGAAGATTCCGGAGTTTATTCCGGTCTGACTCCACCAGCCCGACACCGCGCACGGGGATATAGCCGTTACCTTCCAGATAACCCCGTATCTTTTTAAGCATCGGCTTGCTGGGTTCCACAATAATAGGATATTTGCTTCTAAATATAGCGGCATCATCGGCAGGACGCAGGACAACAAATTCCTCAACATCCTTCGGCAGGATGACCATGGTCTCAAGCGGCAGCGAAATCGTCTGGCCGCCTCTTGTGAAGACATAACCGACGCCGGGAACACGCCGGAGGCCGGCGGCATTCAATTCTTCCTCCGGAATGGCCCATAACGGCCTGGCCACACTGAACTGCGGCTCGTTCAATCCGATAAGACTGTCTTTGAAGGGCCGATCTTCATCAAAGAAGACCGCGCCGCCGGCAATGTTTCCATCTTTGCCGCCGGTGTAAATCTCCAGCATGCGCTCCATCGCCTTAGGCCCGGGGATAAACGTCATCTCGGGATGCCCCAGAACGACCGTCGCCTCAAGTTCAAAGAATTTCTTCTCATCGTCATCCTTGAATTCCGCCTTCAACTTGCCTCTGTGCGGCGTTTCCTCAAATCCAAGCGGGGCAACGGCCTCATCGGTAGGATCATACGGCCTTGTGATAGAGTGGATTTTGTCTTGCCCTGCCTTATCCTTCTTTTGACCGCCAAGGCTCACAACTTCTGTTTGACCCGAGGCCGAAAGCCCGCCGTCGGAGCCCACACCGGCTTTGATGGTGGTCTTATCATTGACCTGATGAACGATATTGACCGTCGCGCTGTTTTTCTCACCGCGGCCATCACGGATTGTGAAGCCGGCCTCCACATCCGTTTCGTCGCCGTCCCAGACCTTCCCGCGCAGACCATAGGCCGTCACATCGCCGCTTCGGGTGTACTCCGCGCTCAAGCGTTTATAACTGCCGGTGAAACTGGTACGGCCGGCGCCGGCAAAGCTCTGTTCGGCGCTGAAATAAACCGGATGGCCGTCAAACGGCTCGACTTTGCCGCGAATCCCCAGGAGATAGGATTTTTGCGTATCGCCGCCGGAGAGGTCCATAAACTCCCCTTCATGGAAGCGTCGGAAGGAAAGCGTCATCGCCACATCTTTGCTGATATCCTGCTGGAGGGTGATCTTCTCGACATCCACCATATCGGAAGTTTTGACCGTGATGTCCTGGTCAACGATGGTTTCGCCGGTCAAGACATTGTCAATCTTCAGGCGCATCTGGTCGTTGCTGACCGAGCGGGCAACCCCAACCTCCGCGATGAGCTTAGTCGTGGGCCGCAGGGCCATATCGATGTAGCCTGTCACCGCGCCGGTCCTGTGCGTCTTGTCCTCATTGACCTTGACGATACCGACAATGCCGCCGGAGACAGTCTTGCCGTCGTAAACAACGCTGTCCATGACTAAGAAGTATCTCTCTTTGACTGTCTTGCCGATGGCAGGCTGGCCTTTTTCTCTCAGGGCGCTTTTGGCGTCTTCTTCAAAGCGGACATTTTCCATGACACCGGCGCCAAAGGTATGCAGGATATTCTCGTAAGATTCCGGCGTCAACTCATCGGTAGAGACAAAGATGTACGTGTTGCCCGAGGCGCCGTCACGCAGTGCCTGAACGCCTCCTAACAACACGTCGAAATTGCCGCCGAACGGATTGGCGACGGCTAAATTCTGATTACTCTTAATCTTCTTTTCATCCCCTTCCAAGACTTTGAAGAACTCGGCGCTGGCCACATCGACTCTGGTGTTGCCGTTTAAGAGAACGAGGGTTTTCACTTCTTTACCGCGGACGTAAACCTTGTCTCCCATTTGCTCGATGCCGGCCTGCGGCGGGGCGCGGCTGAATCCGCCCAGGAAGGCCTCCAATGATTTCCTGGTCATTGTATCGCTTGTCTTATATCCTTCTTGTTTCTCGAGGTACTGCCGCGCTGTTTGAGCAATCCGGCCAAGATCCTGATGATATTCCAGCGAACGCTGTAAGGACGCGGTCATCGCCTGCTCCGCGTTCTTTTTCGTATCATCCAAAAGACGCCGGGCCTCAACGAGGGCCTTCTTTTCAACAAGCGCCCTCTGCCCGGCACCCAGGATACCGGCCGTACCGAGCTCGGTAATGAGTTTCTCCAGCGGATGCCGGCCCAAACCGGTGTAATCGTTGACGGTGTCCTGGACGGCCAGGCTTAACTTCTTTTTGGAGTCCAGGATCTTCTGCGTCTTATCGGCAAATTCGTCGGTGAAGACATGAAGGCCAAGATTGTTGAGATCAATAATGATTTTGAGGCGCTCCTCATTGAGTTCTTTTTCGACCTGGCGTATGGCGCGCTTGCGAACCAGGACTTCCTTGTCGGATTCCGCCGGCGGCAGATTTCGTTCCGCGGCGATCTGCAAGGCCTCATCCTTATTCAATTCACCCTCCACCATCGGCAAGTATTCGTCTCTTTCCTTGATCTCGCTTTTCTTCAAATCCCCATAATGTTCCTTGGCCGCGGCGCTGATATTAGGATTGGCAATGGTCTTATCGATGTTTAGGATATCTTTCTCAATATCGGCATGCCGTTGTTTTACCAACTCCTTGGCTTGAGGAATCGTTACAACATTGATAGGCTGCGGACCTAACTTTTCAACATCCCACTTCAGCGGCACCAGCGGCATGCCGCCATAGCCGGGGAATTTGGCATAATCAAGAGCTTCAATCTCAAGAGACTTCATCAACTGAGCGATATTCCGATCCAGCAGGCCTTTCCTCTCCTTCTCAAGATCAATCATTCTCTGAATCATATCTTTCGGCGGCGTCCAGAGGGTCTCCAGCCCATAACGATCTTTCACAATATAACTCCGGAGCTGTTCCTCCACCAACGAGGCAACCCTCGCCCAATGACGCAGCCAATCCTCTTGGAGCAGGCGATCGTTATGCGCATCATCATAGATCTCGGGCTGGTCTTTAAATTTGGCCTCCTGCCGGCTCAAGTAGGCGATGTTGTCCTGCGATCTGTTAAAGATTCCTTTTTCCTTACCCCCGTATTTCTTGGCCTCGCCATCATCTTTGTAGAAATAATCAAGCGCCTCATCAATGGCCAGGCCTTTACCGCGGAGCTCTTCCGGAAGATCAGCCTCCCTCCTGGGCATGAGAAGATGCAAATACCGTTCGCCGGCATTTTGGGCCTTGAGCAGGACGGCATAGATCGCTTCTTTTTCTTGGGCTGTATATTCGGTATCAAAAATCAAGCCCGACGGCCCGGTCAACTTCTTGAATCCGGCCAATATGATGCCTTCTCCACCGTAATCTTCAATATAACGGCTTTCAATCAGGTCGCTCCAAAGAATATCAATATCCCCGACTGCTTTTTTAAAATCTATTGACGTCACAACGCCTCGCCCGCCTTTCCTTGCCCCTAAGACAGAGATATGCTGATCAGCTTCGATAATTTTTTTACGCCCTTCCTCTGCCATAAACTTAACATTGTCAGTAACAGCTTCTTCACCTTTAACAGGAATGCCATCCTTGTCTATGGCAAGATGGATATCCGCCCAGCGCACTTTACCGAACTCACCTCTCTGGAACTTATCCAAATCCTGGAGGAATGTTCCAATGAGAGAAATCTTTCGGTCTAAAGCTGAAATATCCTTTTGATTGAATACCGAGAAGGTATACAGCTTGATAAACATCTCCCGCAGAGTCAGATCTGGGCTTTGGCTATGGGAAGGATTCTTGAGCATATTGTACAGAGCGGATCTTTTCTGATCATATTCCTCATCGGAGAGGTCGTTGAACGCCTTGAAGCCTTCCAATTTCATCTCGGAAAATCCGCTTAACTTTCTAAATCCTTCCTGGACAACACCCTTGCCATCGATTTCCTTGATATACCTTTGCGCGACTAATTCCTCCCACAAGTCTTCGCCGTGATCCTCCGTAAACGACTTCAAATCTTCCCGGACGATGAATCCTTTTTCGATCGCGTTAATGTCTGATTTAAGCTCATCGCGCGTTATCTTCTCGCCGCGGGCGATCTCTTCTAAGATAACTTCCCTATAGCGCCCGGCAGCCTCTTTGTCCTGCTGTTCGGCAAAGGCAAGGATGATCCCGGCAAAGGCATCGGCCCAATCCGCGAATCCCCTGCCCCGCGCCGCGTCCAGCTTCTTTAACCGCTCATCAAACGCCCTATCCTCCTTCAGCCCGACCGGTATGGCCTCCACGAAGGAACGGAACGCGCCTGTGAAGGCCTCGGTCCCCTGCACAGCCTCCACCTTCTTCAATGACTCAAGAAGTTTTTCATAAATGTCCTTCTTCTCCCGGTATTCCTTGGTCGCCTCGTCCACAGCCTTGAGCTCGGCGGCAAACCGGTTGACCGCTTCTTCAGAGGCCTCGACGCCGAGTTTCTCAAGCACCGTTTTCAGATTCTCCGGCGTCGGATCCATATCCCTCAAGAGGCGGATAAACCCATTGATCTTGTCCCGCGGGATATTGAGCGCGTAATCCTTGAGAAGAATATTGCGGCTGTCGCCGGTAATAAACTGCGGCTTGCCGTCAGGACCAATCACGACGCCGTAGGCATCCTTTTCGGTCATTTCTTTGGCGAGGTTCGGGGTGTTCACGCCGTATTCCAGGATGCCGATCTCCTTGGCGCTGGCGTCAACGCCCCCGCCGGCTAAAATATACGTCGTGCCATCCTTGCCTTGCTTGAGGACAAGCCCTTGCAATTCCTTCCTATCATAGAAGTACTGCACGGCGCCCGTGAAAAGATGCGTCGCCTTGGCGATGGGCACACGGTTATCTACCGGTTTTTCCATCAAAATAGCGATCTCGTCCTTGCCAAGTTCGATGCCGGGGACATCGGTGACGACCGGCAGACCTTCCGGCAGGACCTTCA
>CAYIQK010000036.1:5804-11087 GCA_964365515.1 uncultured Planctomycetales bacterium
CCGTCCTTATCTTTGGCGTATTCCAGATTGCCCCTCTGAAGCGCATTAAGACTTCCCGTGTACGGCTTTCTGGCAACGATGGAACCGTCGTTGCGGTTGATGACCACGATGTCCGCCTTCACCTCGCCGGTTGTCTCGTTAAACATCCAGTAATCGAGGTTGGCCATCACAGGGCTGAAGATGATGAACGGATGGACGGTGCCGAAGCTGACCGACGGATCGACGTCGACCTGTATCTTTTCCTTGCTGATATAAATTGTCCGTCCGTCGCGCTCAAAACCTTTGATTTTCATCACCGGCGGCAAGGACGCGAAATCACGATAAAATTTTATCTCGTTCGTCATCGGATGGATCTGAGCCGCCAGAATGGGCTGACGGACTTTCTTCCCTGTCCAGTCCATGACTTCCTCATACCCGCGATTAAAATCAGACAATTTGCCAACCTGATTCAGCAGATGCCTGGAGGGAACCACATACCAGTCGCCGGGCTCCAACGGGTTCTTAACGGAATCTTTGGCGAAATACTTGCCGGTTTTCGGATCCTTCATATATTTTCTGGCCGCGAAGAAGAGCTCTTTGCCTTTATCACCGCTGGTTTCCCGGAACTTCTTCCGGTCATAACGGTAACCGAATTCATATTCATCGGCTTCACTGCCTGAAAAGACTTTATCGCCAATCTTGATGGTCTGTCCTTTCGGAAGGCTTCTTTGAATTATATACCCGACCCCAGGGTCATCATTGTTGAGCCAACTTTTGAAATAGAAACGCCCGTTGTCCCCGCTGATATGAACGCCCTTACTATCCCAGGTGGGTGGTTTCTGATCCACAAGGTTATTCAAGAGAGGAACCATCCTGAGGACGGCCTTTGTCCCACCGATGAACAATTCCGCCGGTGAGAACTCGACGGTGGACCCTTGCCTGGGCGCGTCGAGATAGGAATTGCCTTGATCATCCACCAGAATCTTGGGATCCGCGTAGATCTGTGTTGTATTGAACGTGAGCGCCTTCAGGAAATTGTCGAATGGGCTATTATGAACAATCACGCCGCCGCGGTCGTCCATCTCCAGCACCTTGTTGTACTCATACCCGTTGTAAATCTGTAAGATCGTTCGGATGTAGAACGCGGCACCCAGACTGTTTTGCAATGTCCAGCCAAGTTTATCCACATTCTTGTAGAGGTCCTGCGACCCGACGAGCATGTTCATCATGGTAAAAACTTCAGCTAATTCATGGCGGATACTCAAGTTCAAATCAATGGGCAAGCCTTTGATTGTGCCGATCCTCTGCTTGAGCACGCTTCCAATGGGCGTATTATTGACATCGAGAGAAGCGAGGATAGCTGGATCGAGCCCTTTACCCTGAAGCTCTTTATACGTCTCGACCAAGGCGTTGATCACCTCTTCGGGGACGGTCTGGGACGTATTGGCCTTGGCAAAAATCATGCCGAAGGCGGCACTGTCGGCTCTTTCCTTCATCCTTCCGGCGGCATAAATCTGCTTTTTCATGGCCTTCTGCATGGCCTCGGTATCGGCGATCTTGTCATCAATTTTTTCTTGAGCCTCTTTATTGTCGGCAATCATGGCTTCCGGCGTGCTTTTGTCTTTGCCGATGAGCAGGCGGTTGATCTCGTTAACAAATTTTTTCAATACCACTACCCGGGCGGGGCCCGCCTCGAGGGCCTTGTTGTCATCCGTCACGCCCACCTCGAACCTCAGGGAGGAAGGCTTGCCGTCTTTGGGCGCTGTGGCTATCCCGATGAGTCTGCCGTCTTCAACGGTCTCACCGGCTTTGACATTGACAGCCACTATTCCTTTGAACACCTGGACCATCTCGCCGATATTTTCGTCGTTCCATGTGATCCTCACGGTGCCGCCCCGAAGGGTTTCCACCACTTCCTGCACCTTTCCGGCGTGCTGGGCGTGAACCGGAAGATATTCGGCGTTCTCTAATTTGCCGGAGACAACGGAACCCAAAAAGTCTGTCACGTCGGAAGTTCCGTTTTTCTTGAAAGGCGTCTCGTTCGGGAAGACCAGGACATTGATCTCGGAAGGGTTTTTGCCTTCCTGATCGGCGATCTGCTTCATGATCTGGCCGATGACATTAAGCACGCGATCCTTGCCCTGCCCCATCACATCCGACGTCAAAACGAGAACAACGCCTTTGTGCAGGCCGCTTCTGCCTTCGATGATTCTTCCTTTGAAGGCCTCACGAACATCCTTTTCCATATTCTCAGACAAGGCAGGGCCGATGCCCTCGCTCGTCAAGCTGACAAGACCGCCTTTTTCATCCATCATCACCATGAACCCAAGCGGCCCCAGCTTGCGGGTATAATCGTCATTTTCCTTTTTGGCGTAGGTCAACTCTTCCTTGTCCGGGACAATAACATTCACCACCGGGATCACGGTCTTGCCGGATTTGGCCGCCGCCTCATCCGTCTTTGCCGCGTACCATTTTTGAAGATCATTCTTCGATCGCTCCATCGAAACACGCCACGATAACCACTCGACTCTCTTATCACTGTCGGAGGCCGCCTTGAAAGCATAAATGCCTTCTTTGTTGTACATCGTCTCCGTGACCGGCTTTTCTGCAAAGGCACTGACGGTCGACGGGAAGGTTGAGAACAGCTGGCCGGACTCACTGTCACGGTACATATTGGCATAAACGGCGTAGACCTTGTCGCTGTATTCAAGGCTCTTCGGGTTATCCGTGCTCACCTTTGTGCCAGGGACAATCACGTCACGATACCACTGGTCTTCCTTGTGATTTTCACCGGCAAAATAAGCGGAAGCCACCATCTTCAGGAATTGTTCAGGCGTGGCATCCTTCGGCGAGAAGCGGCTGTTCATTTCTTCCATAATATGGGCAAGATATCCCACGCCGACAAAGATGCTTGTCTCCGGATCGTTGACATGGGTTTCATAGGCAATGGGTTTACCCAGAATGCCTTTCTGGACGAGCCCAGCGACAGTGGCGTCCCAGGTGTTTGGCATGATCTGCATAATGCCGCGGGCACCCTTTTCGCTGACGGCATCGACACGGCCGTTGCTTTCAACATGCACAATGGCGAAGCTCAACTTTTCAATGTCCTCTTTACCCAAGCCGTATTGAGCTCCGATTGTTTTGAATATCCTTTCCTCATGTCTGGCGACTTCCGTCTTAACATATCCTTCAATCACATCCGCATCCGCCCTGCCGCCGAGAACCGGTCCGAATTCTTTATCTTGGCCATTAGCTTTAGATTCTGCATTACCAGCGGCTTGGGCGGCTTCGCCCTGCAGTCTCGAGGCCAGCGCGGCCAGCATCTGTGCCGTGACTTCCGTCGGAGTTTCACGGGAGGCTAATGACGTCCAGCCGAACTGTGTAAAGAGAGATGTCTTATCATCATCGGAAACCTCAGCCCACTTGACCGGCGCGATCATGACGCGGTTGATCAACTCTGCAGAAATTCTATTTTCAATCAATACAGCGCGATGTTTGCCAACCGCATCCGCATAGACGAGTCTCTCCCGCCTTGACAATTCCTCTCCATTGAGTCTCTCATGAAATTCTTGCAGGGTCCCTTTTCCGCCGGCCAATTGATAGACGAAATCACCCACCGTCCCCGCCTTAATGGACGCTGGCTGGGATTGCGCCCCTTCCGATACACCTTCTTTAATAAACCTTACGGCCTCTCCCGCCCCGTTCTCAGCCGCGCTAAAGACATCGTGTCCAATGCTCAAAATACCTTGCGGCCCTTCTAACGCTTGTGTCCAGACATTGAACGGTTCACCCATCCATGCGCCCAGGACAGTGACCACATGAATCTCAGCGCTAATCGTCCACAAGGACAAGACGCTTATCCAGAAGCGTCCGGCGATACCAAAACCAAAACGCGTATCTTCTAAAACATGGCCTTTTGTGCGGAATTCAATGGAGGCAACGACGAGGTTGACGGCTATACCGACGGAAATAAGATACAACGTCTTAATGAGGGCTTTTGAATAATGGAAGGAAACATAGCCAAAATGATTCAGCCATCTCTTCGCCGGCGGGGCACGTGTCATCTGAACGCCGATAATCCTGTTTAAGGCAACCAATTCCTCTTCAATCACATAACCCAACTGCCTGCCCGTGGGATAAAAGATGCTGCCTCGGCCATCATAAAAGACTTTTGTGATAGCTTTAAGATACTCTTCAGCTTTCTGCTGAGGAGCTTTTTGAATCTGGCGCAATCCAATGATGACGGCAGCGGCGTCTAATTTTATGCCGAGTTTCCTCTCAAGACCTCTTTTATAGACATCCCTGATTAACGGCCGCAGGCTCATGAGCATTGCCAACAGAACCGTGTGAACCACCGTGCCCAAAGTAAAGGATAATTGCAGCCCGCCGTGGCCGACCCACTGGGCAATATTTAAGGCCGCCAACGGCGATACTCCAAAGAAAACTATCAGATACTCTAAGATGTCCCAACTCATCAGAATCTTGCCCAAAATGGCGGCGCTCAATCCGGTCGCGATAATGCTGCCCATGATATACAACGTAAGACGAGAGACAATAAATGCCTTCATGCTCCTTGCGCCCGGCATCTGCCACCATAACTGTCTTATTTTTTGGCTCACAACATTCGTAACAATAACATTATTAGCCAATCTATTTTCTTTGAACTGCCTCTTAGTGCTGTTGACATGATCGGCCGTCGATAACCCCTGCGCGCGCGCCAGCTCTCCGAACCATCCTTCTTTGGTTCTGAAACCATAATAACCGAATTCCAAATAGGACGTAGTAGCAAAGAACCACCAGAACGCGTGCACAACGGCCTCCGCTAAAAAGATAAACGGAATAAACGGCAGCGATATCTTGCCGTAGGCATGTAAAATCTTCCGTGTATATTTAAACTTCCCTCCTTTTTGAATCTGTTTAAATATTTTTAAGCCAATCTTCGTCAGCTTCAGCTCAAGTTCCCTTCTTTCCTTGTCTGTAAGTCCTGCCAAAAGAATCTCATCTGAAACGGCCGGCATGGCTTTTGCTTTCCAAGGCGTTATCTCCCCTCTGATCACCCGCGTAACGGCCACGACAATTAATCCCATGAAAGACATTAATGCCAACCCTAAGACCTTTAAGGCAACAGGATAAATCGCCGCTCCAACGGCCAACGCGGGCAACGTAAAGACTGCATACGTCAAGACGCCAATCAGTATCGCTCGGCTTACCACGCTAACGACTTCACGGGACGTTACAATCTCCCATAGCCTTAACGGACTGCTTGACTTAACATCCTCTCTCTGCCCAGCCACCGGGCTGGAG
>CAYIQK010000037.1:0-9676 GCA_964365515.1 uncultured Planctomycetales bacterium
TCCAAAATGCTGGCGGGCTTCTGGCCGTCAAAATAGACCTCCGAGTAGGCCATGTCGGAACAAATCACAAAACCTTTCTCCTGGGACAAGCGGACCAATCCTTCATAAAATTCGCGCGTGGCGATCGCGGCCGTCGGATTGTTGGGATAATTAACCATCATCATCTTCGGATCCTTGACGCTTGCGATCTTTTCCAAATCAGGCAAGAACCCATGACCAGCCTTCAACGGGATACTGACGATTTTCCCACCGGCGAATTGAACAGCGGCCCGGTAAGCGGGATACGCGGGGTCCGTCAAGATCACCTTGTCCTTCGGGTTCACAATGCCTAACGGCAGATGAGCCAGTCCCTCTTTCGATCCGATCAAAGGATAAATTTCCGTGTCCGGGTCCAAGGAAACACGGAACCGGCCCTGGAACCACTTCGCGATTTCCTGGCGCAGTGCCGGCAAACCGGCATCGAAGGCGTAATGATGATTGGCGCCGTCTTCCAATGCTATTTTCATCGCTTCAATGATATGGGGATGCGTCGGATGATCCGGGTCACCGATCCCTAAGTTGATCACATCCCTTCCCTGCTTGACGGCCTCACGCCTGGCTTTGTCAATCTCGACGAACAAATACGGCGGCAATTCCTTTAACCGCTCGGCAAATTCAATATTCAGTGACATGTCGTCTCCATTAAGGATTATTTCAATCTAAGAACATCTTGCATGGTAAACAACCCGATCTTCTGATCCACGAGAAACTTGGCGGCGACGAGGGCGCCCCTGACGAAGATGTCCCTGCTCTTGGCGTGGTGGGAGATGGTGATGACGTCTTCCCCGCTTTCAAAAGTCACGGCATGGTCCCCGACGATCTCTCCCTCGCGAATGGATTTGATGTCCGCGACCTTGACTCCCGAGGCGGCCTCCACGATCTGGGCCAGCGTCTTGGCGGTGCCCGACGGCGCGTCCTTCTTGTGGATGTGATGCGCCTCTTCCATCGTCACCGTGTAAGTTTTGGCCGTTTGGGCGGCGGCCAGTTCAGTCAGTTTGAACACAAGATTGACCCCGACGGACATGTTGGAAGAAAAAACGATCGCGATTTTCTCAGAGGCTTTTTTGATCTCTTCAATTTGCGCCGGAGTAAGCCCCGTCGTGCCGATGACCATCCTCACCCCGTGCCGGACGCAGGCCGCGAGGTGTTCTAAGGTCGCCTCCGGTGTGGTAAATTCGATCAGGACATCGCAGCCCTTCAAGGCTGACGGGTTCGTGTGAATGGGAAGACCGTTGATTTTCTCATTGGCTTTGGGATGGGTTTGATGCTCAAGAAGGGTCGTGACGGCAAAGTCGCGGTCGGTCCAAGCGAGCTGCGTGATCCGCTCTCCCATGCGCCCCCGGCAGCCGCTGACGGCGAGTTTGATCATACGAGATGGCCTTCCAGTAGACCGTATTTCTGTAAAGCGGATTTTAGCTTGCGGAGATTTTCATCCGTCATTTCACACAAAGGCAATCTCAATTCTCCCGAACAATGCCCTAAGAGTTCCATCGCCTTTTTCACGGGGATGGGATTTGTCTCCAGGAACATCGCCCGGACCAAGGGGAATAGTTTATAATGAATCCGCCGGGCCTCCTCCAGATTCCCCGCGCGAAAGGTCTTCACCAGCCGCGCCACATCCGCCGGGACAATGTTGGCCACAACAGAGATCACGCCCGCACCGCCGATGCTTAAAACCGGCAGGGTCAATGCGTCATCCCCCGACAAAAGGAGAAAGCTCTCAGGGCAAAGCTCTTTGATCATCTGCATCTGATCCAGCGACCCCGAGGCCTCTTTGACACCGATGATATTTTTGCAGTCACCGGCCAATTGGGCCATCGTCTCGGGCGCAATGTTCACGGCTGTGCGGCCGGCGATATTGTAAAGAATGATAGGGATATTAACACTCTGTGCAATCGCCTTGAAATGAAGATATAACCCTTTTTGCGTTGGTTTATTATAGTAAGGAGAAACGATGAGGGCCCCATCGGCGCCGGATTTTGCCGCGTGTTTCGTCAAGGTCACGGCCTCGGCGGTTGAATTCGAGCCGGTTCCAGCGAGGACAGGGATGCGGCCGGCCACGGACGCGATGCAAATCTCCACCACATGCTCGTGTTCTTCAGTGGAAAGTGTCGGCGATTCTCCGGTTGTGCCGCACGGTACGATTCCATCCGTCCCGTTTTCGATGTGAAACTCGACCAACTCCTTGATTTTCGCCTCATCCACCCGTCCATTCTGAAACGGGGTCACCAAAGCTACGATGGAGCCTTTAAACATAATATTCCCCCCTCGCGATAAAATTAGCGCTTCCTTTAAGCCAAACGTTCGCCACTTCTCCCCCTTTGATATCAAAGGTCACTTCCAGCACCTCGCCGCTGGCGGTACGGACATTCATCCTTGCGGCCTTTTTTTCGCGCGCATCCGGATTCGCCCTAAGATAAGCGACAATCGCGGCGGCGACACTCCCGGTCCCGCAGGCCTTGGTCTCGTCTTCCACCCCGCGCTCGTACGTGCGCACGCTGACTAAATCTTCGTTAACCTGCTCGACAAAATCCACGTTGGTGCCCCGCGGCTGGAACCGGTTGTGGTAACGGATCACGCATCCTATGCCGGCGACATCGATCCCTTCCAGCCCCTCGACAAACACAATCGCGTGCGGCACGCCGGTATCGATATAACTGACATGAAGAACGCGGCCGTTGACATCAATGGCGATTTCCGGTTCATACCCCGACAGCGGGCTCAGCTGGACCCTGGCGATCTGGCCATTGGCTGTTCCCTTGATGATCCCAGCCAGCGTTTCTATCGTGAACATCTTCCTCGCCGGCTTTTTGTTGCGAACAATATACGCGGCCACGCAACGCGCGCCGTTGCCGCACATCTCGGCCTCCGAGCCGTCGCGGTTGATGATCCGCATTTTATAATCGGCCTTCGAAGATCTATCCAGGATCAAAAGCCCGTCCGCGCCGATCCCCTCCGTGCGGTCGCAGGCCTTCATGGCGAGCTTCTTGTAATTCAATCCCGGCGCGGCGTCAATGACGATAAAACCATTTCCCGCCCCGGCCATTTTTGTAAAATTTATCTTTTTCATGAAGCCCCTCGAGCGAACCTTGCCCCCTGCTGATTCACTTCGCCCCTCGAAATCGCTCTGCGATTTCAAGGGATTAAGTCCCGGGAATGCTTCGCATTCCACGGGATGAATCAAAACGCTGGGGGTTATCTGCCTTCGCCGACCCTATAGCGGAATCCGACGTAGCGCCACGGATTTTTGCGTCACATTCATCCACAATGAAGCAAAAAGCCGCGGCATTATGCGAAGTCGGATAAGAATGACGGGATTGTCTCCCCGCGCATCAGGTCGTCAAACGTTTCGCGCTGTTTGGTCACTTCAAATTCATTTCCCCTGACCATAACCTCGGGACCTCGGCCGCGGACGTTGTAGTTGCTCGCCATGACATAGCCGTAGGCGCCAGCGCTCATCACGGCCACCAGATCGCCTTTTTTTAAAAGCGGAAACATCCTGTCTTTGGCAAAAAAATCTCCGCTTTCACAGATAGGACCGACGATATCCATCTTGACTTTGCGCCCGCGGGTCTCCACGACCGGAACGATCTCATGATACGCGTCGTACAACGCCGGACGAATCAGATCGTTCATCCCGCCGTCAACGATCAGAAACTTCTTAAAACCGTTGTCCTTCAGATACAAAACTTTCGCGACAAAAATTCCGGCATTTCCAACGATGAAGCGCCCCGGCTCCATGATGATCTTCAGCCCCGTCTTTTCCAAATACGGCAAAACCGCGTCGGCAAAGTCCTGCGCCGTCTGCGGTTGTTCATCCTTGTAGATGATGCCCAATCCTCCCCCGATATCCAAGTATTCCAAACGAATCCCGTCTTCCTTCAAAACCTCCAAAAACGCGATCACTTTTTTCAAGGCGCGGATGAACGGGGACTTGGTGATGATCTGCGATCCGATGTGGATGTGCAGGCCGCTCAAGCTGACGTTGGGATAACGGTTCGCGTCCCGCAGAATTTTACGCGCGGTCTTAAGGTCAATTCCGAATTTATTCTTCAAGGTTCCTGTCGTGATTTTCGCGTGCGTCAGGGCCTCCACATCCGGATTGATGCGCAGGGCGACCTTCGGCCGCGCGTCGAGCGTCCCGGCGACGCGATTAATCTCCTCCAGCTCAGGCAGGGATTCCACGTTAAACAGAAGTATCCCTGCGCGGATCGCGTCAATGATTTCCTCCTCGGTCTTGCCGACGGAGGCGAAAACGATTTTACTAGCGTCGACTCCGGTGCGCAACGCTTTTTTCAATTCACCGCCGGAAACGATGTCAAACCCAGCGCCCAGATTTTCCAGGGTCTTGAGGATCGCCAGATTATCGTTGGACTTCATGGCGAAACAGATGAACGGACTGACGGGCGCGAACGCCGTCTTAATCTTGGTGAAATGGTCCACCAGCGTGTGGTGGCTGTACAGGTAAAACGGTGTCCCCACCCGCGCGGCGACATCTCTCACCTTCACGTCCTCGCAGTACAACTCCCCGTTTTTAAATTTAAAATCGTGCATGGTTCCTCAATAACCCCTGCGGGCGGCGTAGGTAAAACACGCAAAGTATTTTCTCCACGATGCCTCCGTGGACTTGTATTGATTTGCTCCGATAAAGTAATCCACAAGGGCTTCTCTGACGCGGGCGATTTCCTTGAGACGGGACTGGCCATGGACAGCATCCAAGGTGAGATCCAGCAGTTCGAGGGCGCGCTCGGCCGCCTGTTGAGAATAAGCGGCATTATCCTTGGCCCGCCAGTTCAAGGAGCGCTCCACCTCACTGCCGATATTGGCCATTTGCTCAAGAAACGACAGGCGGCTCCAGCGCCCTGCCGCCAACCCCTGATGCTGATAAATCATCGGATAATCCTCTTTGCGACAATCGCCATGATCTTCCGGCGTGTCTCTTCATTTTCCACGCCGCGGCTTCTATTGCCCTGGGACGGGCGCATGTTAATCATAGAGTCAAATTCAATCAGCTCATCCCCGGGCATTGCCGGATAAAGGTTGATCCCCCAAAGGTCTTTTTGTTTCGCACCCTGAGCAAGGAGCATAGCTTCCAGATCCGAATGGAGCTCCGCGTCAATGGCCATCAATTCTCTGTCAACATCAACGACGGCCTTGATAAAATTCCCGAACATCTCGCCAGCTATCTGGGTCAGTTCACTCAAGGTGATCTTATCCGATATGATTTTCATGATAGATACCCGCGGGCAAGCCTGCCGCCGTCTAACGCAGCCGTTTCTTCCAGCTTTCGATTTGCTGGCGAACGAGCTTCGGATTCGTGGAACCGAAGGATTTTTTATTGTTGACGGAAACCTTGGGATCCAGAAGCGCTTTGATGTCAGCGCCAAAAGACGATGAATAGCCCTTCAGTTGAGCGAGGGTCAGATCCACGATCTTCCGGCCTTGATCGGCGCATCCTTTGATCATCTTGCCAACCGCGTCGTGCGCCTCGCGGTACGAGACGCCTTTTTTGATCAAATATTCCATCACATCCACCGAGAAAAACGATTCTTCCCGAATCCGCCGGGAAACTTCCTCCTCGTTGATTTGCAGCGCCGCAAAAACCTTCGCCAACAATCGCAGAATGTCCTTGGCCTTATCGACAGACTCGAACAAAGGCGGTTTGTCCAATTGCATATCGCGGTTATAAACAAACGGCAGTCCCTTCATCAGGATGAAAAGCCGGTTCGCGTTGCCGCACAGCGCGGCCGACTCCCCGCGGATCAATTCCAGGATATCCGGGTTCTTTTTATGCGGCATGATGGAAGACCCTGTGCACAAAGACCAATCGATATTCACGAAATTGAATTCGCTTGTGGCCCAGAGGATCAGATCCTCCGCCATCCGGGAAAAATGGATCCCCAAAATCGCCAGGTCAGAGGCGGTCTCCAAAACAAAATCGCGGTCGCTGACCGAATCCATACTGTTGGCGGTGGATTTCGCGAAACCCAGCTCCTTGGCGACAAAATCCCGGTCGATGGGAAGCGAGGTGCCCGAGAGCGCGCAGCTTCCCAGAGGCATGGTGTCAGCCCGTTCCCGCGCATCGTGAAGACGGCTCTTGTCGCGTTCAAGCATCTCGACGTAAGCCAGCATATGGTGCGCCAGCAAGACAACCTGAGCGGATTGCAGGTGCGTATAGGCCGGGATCATCACATCCTTATTTTTATCGGCAAACTGGACAACGGCCTTCTGCACCAGGGCAATCAAATCAATGATCTGCTTTAACTCGTCGAGGCAATACAGTTTCATGTCAAGCACAACCAGGTCATTGCGTGAGCGCGCTGTATGCAGTTTATCTGCCGCGGCGCCGATCAGCTTTTTGAGAGCCGACTGGATATTGGTGTGGATATCTTCGGCATGAGGATCGAAGGAAAAGGTTCCTTGCTCGATCCGATTCTTGATTTTTTTTAGGCCGGCGACAATGCGGCTGGATTCTTTGGAGGAGATGATACCGCATTTGCCAAGCATCTTGGCATGAGCGATGCTTCCTAAGACATCGTATTTCGCGAGACGCTGATCATAACCAATGCTGAAGCTGAATTGATCAGCCAGGGCATCTGTTTTTTTATCAAACCGGCTTCCCCAAAGTTTGTTCATGTTCTTTTTAGAACCTGCAATGATTACCGATCATTGATGCACCACTCGAAGAAAATACGCGCAGACAAGATAAACACAAACGGCCGCCGCCAACACCTTCAGATAAAAAAGTCTCGCTTCCGGGTTATACCACCACATCGAATAAAACAATACCACGCAGGCCGCGACAGCGAACCCTAAGATTTCTCCCAATTGCAATATTTCCAGGAGATCGTCGCTCATAGACATTTATCCCAAAAACGGCATCCCCCACAGCTTGATAAAGCCTTCGGCCATCTTCGGATCGAAGACGTCCTTCTCCCCGTAGGTTGCCAATTCCACCTTATATCGGGAATATTTCGATTTGCGGCCGGCCACGATGCAATTTCCCTTATATAGTTTGAGCCGGACCGTCCCCGTCACCCTCTGCTGAATCTGATCGAAGTAGGCATCCAACTGCTTCTTCAAGGGTGTCTCCCACAGACCGTAATACACAAGATCGGCGTATTTCTGTGCCACGGGCTGTTTATAGTGGAGAGTTTCGCGGTCCAAAACCAAACATTCCAGTTCATGACGGGCCGCGTGCAAGATGGTGGCCGCCGGATTCTCGTAAATCTCACGCGACTTGATTCCCACCAATCGATTTTCGACCGCATCCACACGGCCGACGCCGTTTTTGCCGCCGACGGCGTTCAACTGACGGATGAGTTCAATCGGATCGCACGCCCTGCCGTTCAATTTGACCGGTATCCCTTTGAAGAATTCGATCTCGATATACTCCGGGCGGTTGGGCGCCTTCAGCGGGCTGACCGTCAAGCGGTAAATCTCCTCCGGCGGTTCCACCCAAGGATCTTCCAAAATACCACACTCAATACTTCGTCCATAGAGATTGATGTCTATACTATAGGGATTTTTTTTTGTCACATCAATAGGGATTTTCTTTTCTTTGGCATAATCGATTTCCTGTTCGCGGGTTTTGAACTCCCAGAGACGGACAGGGGCGATGATCTCCAATTTCGGATCCAGCAAACGGGCGGTGACCTCAAAACGCACCTGATCATTGCCTTTGCCGGTGCATCCGTGGGCGATGGCCGCGGCCTTTTCCTTGTGGGCGATCATCACCTGATGTTTGGCAATGAGCGGCCGCGAGAGGGCTGTGGCCAGGTAATACTTGTTTTCATAGACCGCGCCCGCCTTGAGGGCCGGGAAGACATAGTCCTCGACGAATTCCTTCTGTAAGTCCACCACGTGAACCTTTGAGGCACCGGTCTTCAAAGCGCGGCGTTTGATGGCATCGAAATCCTCACCCTGACCGACATCCGCGATGAAGGCAATCGTCTCATAACCACGCTCTTCCAACCATTTGATGGCGCAGGATGTATCCAATCCGCCGGAATAAGCCAAAACGATTCTTTTCATAGTCAACTCCCTAAAAAAAATTTTGACATACAGGATTTCCATTCCGCCCTAAGGAGGGGAATTTTTCACTTTGCAATCAAAGAAACTAAGATCGCCTTTTGCACATGCAGACGGTTCTCCGCCTGGTCAAAAACGATGGAATGTTTTCCGTCGATCACCTCTTCGGTGACCTCCTGGCCCCGGTGGGCCGGAAGACAATGCATGAAAATATAATCTTTCTTCGCCAATTTGGTGAGTTCACAATTGACCTGGAAATCATTGAAATCCATGAGCCGTTTGCCTTCTTCATTTTCCTGTCCCATGCTGACCCACACATCCGAATAAATGACGTCGGCATCGCGCACGGCCTCGGCAGGCGAACGGCTGACGCGGATCTGTACGCCGGTTTCCTTGGCATAAATCCTGGCTTTTTCAAGAATATCCCCTCGGGGTTCATATCCCTCGGGGGCGGCCACGTTGACATGAATCCCCGCCTTGGCGCAGCCCATCAGAAGCGAATGGCAGACATTGTTGCCGTCGCCGACATACGCGAGAACCACCCCTCGCGTTTTGCCCAATTTCTCTTCGATCGAGAAAATATCCGCCAATGCCTGGCAGGGATGGTGAAGATCCGACAGTCCGTTGATGATGGGGACGCTCGCGGACTCGGCCAGATCGATGATGTCCTGATGCGTGTATGTCCGCGCGACAATCCCGTCGAGATAACGCGAAAGCGTCCGCGCGACATCGGCGCTGGATTCACGCACCCCGAGGTTGATCTCCTCCGGCCCCAGATAAAGACAATTGCCGCCCAATTGGGAGACACCGACCTCAAAAGAAACCCTGGTCCGATTCGACGGTTTCTGAAACACAAGCCCCACAGACTTCCCTTTCAAATGGTCGTTCAAATACGACCGGTCGCGTTTCAATTTGCGGGCAAGCTCGAAGAGATCCGTGATCTGGGCTTGGGTCAGTTCCTCTAGACTCAACAAATCGCGCTTCATGAATGCACCTCGTTTCCTGAATGCTGTGTCACTTTCGCAATGGATTTCTCCAGGATATGCAACGCCCGATCGGCCTGCTTTTTAGTCACATTCAACGCCGGCATAATCCGCAGGACATTGCCTTGCGTGCAGTTGATGATGAGACCGTTTTGAAGGCACTCCTCAAAAACGGCCTTCCCCTCCATATTCAATTGAATGCCGATCATCAGGCCCAGCCCGCGCACCTCGACCATACAGCCGCATTTTTCCTTGAGTTTATTCAACCGTTCCAAAATATATGAACCCATGATCCTGGCATTGGCCAGCATGTGATCCGCGAAAATCGCCTTGAACGCGCCCAAGGCCGCCTTGCAGATCAAAGGACTCCCGCCGAAGGTCGAGGCATGCATGCCGGGTTTGAAGGTGCCGGCGATCTTGTCTTGCACCACCAAGGCGCCGATGGGTAACCCTCCGCCCAAGGCCTTGGCCAGCACCATCAGATCCGGAACGATATCGTAATGTTTGAAACCGAAGATCTCGCCGGTGCGCCCCATCCCCGTCTGAACTTCATCCAAGATCAGCAGAATATCCCTTTGATCGCAAATGGCGCGGATCTCCTTGATATAATCCTTCCCGGCGAT
>CAYIQK010000037.1:9776-11002 GCA_964365515.1 uncultured Planctomycetales bacterium
TGCGTCCCAATACCAAGGTCGGTAAAAATTTCCAGCAAAAGCGCGTGAGCAATCCGCGCGTCTATGACGTGGGCCTTTTTGACACCGCCTAAGACAGCCTCCATGCAGGCCTGCACCTTTGGGATCATCCCGCCTTCAATAACCCGTTGCTCAATCAAGGAAGAAACTTCATCGACTGTCAGAGTCGAAATCAAAGAACCAGGATTATTGATATCGCGCATCACCCCCTGCACATTGGTCAACAGGACAAGCTTTTCCGCCTGCATGGAATTGGCAATCGCGCTCGCGACCTCATCGGCGTTGATATTGTGGGTCTGTTTCTCCACCGAGATCCCCAGCGGCGAAACAACAGTGATGTGCCCATGCTTCAAATGAGTTTCCAACGCCTCTTTTTCAATGCCGGTGATCGTGCCGACGAACCCAAGGTCTTTGGACGCCTTCTTTGTCTTGACATAAATAATGTTCTCGTCGCCCATCAATCCTGTCACATCGCCCTGGAGGTCCTTGATCTCCCGCACGATCTGCTTGTTCAATTTGTCCAGTTCTTCGCTGACGATGCGCAAAGTCGCTTTGTCGGTGACACGGATGCCGTTATGAAATTCCGGCTTGATGCCCGACTCTTTCAGGCGGCTGCTGATGTGAGGCCCCCCGCCGTGGACGAGGATGGTGCGAATCCCCACGTAACTCAGGAAGATGATGTCTTGAAAAATATTCCGGCGGATGGCCTCATTTTCCAAAATACTGCCGCCGTATTTGATGACAAAGACCTTGCGCCGGAAGGCGTGAATGTAGGGGATCGCCTCAACAAGGACACCGGCTTTTTTAATTATACTCTCCATTGATCTTGACGTACTCGTAAGACAGATCCGATGTGTAAACGGTCGCCTTGGCGCGGCCGAGGTTAAGGCCGACGGTGATCTGAATGTCTTTCTTGGCGAAATCGCTGAATTTGATTTTCAGATTCTGTTCGTTGATCTTCGCGATCCCCAAAGCGCCGGCCGCCGCGGCCACACGGCCCCAATTGGGATTACTGCCGAAAGCGGCGGTTTTCACCAGGTTGGAATTCGCGATGGCTGAACCGATCTGCCTGGCCTGTTGATGACTTTGGGCGCCAAAGACATTGATCTCAATAAACTTTGTCGCCCCTTCGCCGTCCAAGACAATCTTTTTGGCCAGATCAAGGCAGACATGATTCAACGCGCTGCAAAACGTGTCAAAATCCTTGC
>CAYIQK010000038.1:0-8059 GCA_964365515.1 uncultured Planctomycetales bacterium
GGGGAAGCCAAGGGTCCCATCACGGAGAATGAGAATTTGATTTTTGGGCACGTGAAGTGATAAACAAGGAGATTTTCCAATGCCAAGAGAATCGCATCTTGAATTCAAGGTGGGGCTGTTTGTCCTTGCCGCGCTCATCGGATTGACGGTTTTTATTTTTTCCATCACGGACTCGTCGGTTCTTCAGGAAGGGAGGTCCCTGGAGGCGGTCTTTGGGTTCGTCAACGGCCTGAAGAAAAGCGCGCCGGTGCGTATCGCCGGTGTTGACGAGGGGATCGTGAAGGACATCAGTTTGTTTTCTGATGCCGTGGACGGGAAGACCAAGGTCAAGATCCAGTTGTGGATCGGGAAAGACATTCGTCTTCCCAACGATTCCGTGATCACCATCAATCAGCTTGGACTCATGGGGGAGAAATATGTTGAGATCATCCCGGGCATGAATTCCGTATTATTCCCCGAAGGGCAGGTGCTCACGGGGAAAGATCCGATCGCCCAGGAAGCGATTGCCCAAAAGATCATGGATGTGGCTGGAAAACTGGAAGATTCCATCGGCGGCATCAATGGAATCATCAAGGACGAAAAGAATGTGAATTCTTTATCCTCGACGCTGGAGAATTTAAGCCTCATGACGGGCCATTGGAATGATATCATGTTTGACATCAAGGAAGGGAGAGGAACCCTCGGAAGACTGCTCACCGATGAGCGGCTTTATGATGATTTGCAGGGATTGACGGCGGATCTGAGGGAAAATCCGTGGAAATTGCTGTATCGTCCGAAAGAGCGGTCTGCGAGAAAATGAAAACAAAAATAAAAATACTTTTTGTCTGTCAAAATTGCGGCGCCCAATCCCACCGTTGGTTGGGCCGATGCCCCAGCTGCGAGGGCTGGAACACCTTTGTGGAGGAAAATGTCACTCCCGTTAGGAAACGGGGTGAAGGGGTTGTCTTAGGCGATGGGCCGGTTCTCCTGGATGAGATTTTGACCGATGAGGAAAAGCGCTGGACGACCGGCATCGCGGAATTCGACAGGGTCTTGGGAGGCGGCATCGTGCGCGGTTCCGTCATCCTCATAGGCGGTGACCCGGGGATAGGAAAATCAACGCTCTCTTTGCAGGTGAGCTCCTCTTTGAGCCGGAAAGGATACAAAATCCTTTACGTGAGCGGCGAGGAATCCGTCAAACAGACGCGGCTGCGCGCGCAGCGCTTGGGTGTATCCCAAAACAATCTGCTTTACATCGTCAATCAGATCGATCTGAACGCCATCTTAGAATACATCGAAAAGATCAATCCCGAGGTGGTGGTGATTGATTCTATTCAAGTGATTTACAGCGCGGGGATTTCTTCTTCGCCGGGCAGTGTGAGCCAGGTCAGGGAATGCGCGGCGGTGTTGACCCACACGGCGAAATCGAAGGGGATTGCCCTTTTCATGATCGGCCATGTGACCAAAGACGGTCTTTTGGCCGGTCCTCGGGTTTTGGAGCATATTGTTGACACGGTTCTTTATTTCGAGGGGGAGCGTTACTGCGCGTACCGCGTGCTGAGGGCCACCAAAAACAGATTCGGTTCCACCAACGAGATCGGCGTTTTTGAGATGGCCGCGAGCGGCCTGATCGAGGTTTCTAATCCGTCGGAAATTTTTCTTTCCGAACGCCCGCGCGGCGCCTCCGGTTCCGTGGTTGTCTCCATCATTGAAGGGACGCGGCCTTTCCTGATCGAGATCCAGGGGCTGATCAGCCACGCGAGTTTTGGGATGGTCCGCCATAAGACGCAGGGCTTTGATCCGAACCGCCTGGCCATGCTGGTGGCGGTTTTAGAAAAGAGATTAGGGATGAACCTGCAGGATAAGGACATCTTTCTCAATGTCGTCGGCGGCGTGAAGGTGATGGATCCGGCGGCCGATCTGGGGGTGGTGATGGCCTTGGCCTCGGCTTTGAAGGATCGACCGCTGGCCTTTGACACGGTCGTCTTGGGAGAAGTGGGGCTCTCCTCGGAAGTGCGCAGTGTCGGTCAGCTGGCGGTGCGGGTCAACGATGCCCAGAAGCTGGGATTTAAGAAATGCATTGTCCCCAAGAACAATTTGAAAACCCGAACGGGGCTCAACACCAAAGACATCGAGATTATCGGGGTGGAAACGGTCCAACAGGCCCTCGATACGCTTGCCAAATAACGAGGAGTTTTTATGACCATATCATTCATACGCACGCTGTTTCTGATGATGAGCGGTGTGGTGGGTTATTACATCGGGATTATCATCCTGCATCCCATCCTGGGGGCTCAAATCGGATGTTTGAGCGGTCTTGTCATCATCTTTTTGGAATATCAGTTTCGACGGGTTTCCGTGCACGGTCTCTCGAGCATGGTCTTCGGATTGCTTCTGGGTATTTTCATGGCGAAATTGCTTTCTGATATCGTCTCTCTTTTACCTCTGGGGGAATTCGTTCATTCCATCTCCAGGGTGATCCTCACGCTCATTTTCTCTTATTTCGGGGCGGTGATGGCCCTGCGCGGCAAGGATGAATTCAGCGTCATCATCCCGTATGTGCGTTTCCAAAGGCAGGATTTCAAAGAGGAAGAAGTCCTTTTGGACACCAGTGCCATCATCGACGGGAGAGTCACGGATATTTACAAAACGAATTTTTTAACCGGGAGGTTGATTGTTCCGCGCTGTGTCCTGCAGGAACTGCAAAAGATCGCTGATTCCGGGGACGATCTCAAGAGGGAACGCGGCCGCCGGGGGATGGAGATGCTGCGGGCGATGCAAAAGGACGCGAAAATCGAAATTCATATCCATGAAGATGAACTTCCGGTGAACTTAGGCGTTGACGAGCGGCTGGTGAAAATCGCCAGGATGAGGGCCGCGAAGATCTGCACGACGGATTTCAACTTGGGCCGTATCGCGGCCCTGCAAGGGGTGGAGGTCCTCAACATTCACGAGCTGGTCAACGCGGTCAAATCGGTTGTGTTAAACGGCGAGAAACTGGAAGTGAGGCTGGTCAAAGAAGGCAAGGAACCCAATCAGGCCGTCGCCTTCATGGAAGACGGAACCATGATTGTGGTGAGCGATGCTCAGAGATTGATCGGCAAGAAGGTGTACATCGTTGTGACCTCGGTCCTGCAGACCCAGTCAGGGAAAATGATCTTCGCGAAGCTGGATAAGACTCCGGGATAATCCCATGCTATGAAAGTTCAAGCGATTATCGCTTCAGGCGGCGTTGGGACGCGCCTCAAAACGGATCGTCCGAAGCCGTTGGTCTCGGTTGGCGGGAGGCCGTTATTCACCTACAGCGTGGAGGTCTTTGAAAAAAGTTCGATCATCGACGGCATCATTTTGGTTGTTCCGGCTGACTATGTCCAGGATTTTGAGGATGCCGTCAAGCCGTGTGGATTCAAAAAACTAAAAAAAATCGTGGTTGGCGGGCGGACGCGCTGTGATTCGGTATTCAACGGCCTCCAGGCCTTGGACGCGAAGACAGAGATTGTGGTTGTCCACGATGGGGCTCGTCCTTTGATTCGTCTTCAAATCGTTGATGAGGCGATCCGGCAGGGCAAGACCCACGGCGCCGCGGTTGTGGGCGTTCCAGTCAAGCCGACGATCAAAAGAATCAACCGTCAGGGGATGTTTGTCAAGAAGACCCTTGACCGTGATGAACTTTGGGAAATCCAGACCCCCCAGGTTTTCCGGAAAGATATCCTTTGGAAGGCCTACGCCCAAAGAGGCTCGGAACGCAAAGAATCTTTACGTTCCGAGGATGACCCGACAGATGACGCGGGCCTTGTGGAACGTTTGGGTCTCCAAGTCAAGGTCGTCAGAGGCGATTACGAGAATATCAAGATCACAACCAGCGAAGATTTGATTGTGGCCGAGGCGTTTTTAAACGCGAGGCAAAAGAATCCATGAAAAATGCGGGAGCATCATATCGGATCGGCATAGGTTATGACATCCACCGCTTGGTCAGCGGCCGCAGGCTTGTCTTGGGCGGCGTTGAAATCCCTCACGCCAAAGGGCTCGACGGCCATTCGGACGCGGATGTCCTTCTTCATGCCATCAGCGACGCCCTCTTGGGTGCGGCCGCCCAAGGGGATATCGGCGAACATTTCCCCAACACGGATCCCAGATACAAGGATGTCTCCAGTCTCATTTTGCTTCAAAGTGTCTACGATTTGATCGCAAAGGATGGGTACATCGTCTCCAACGTGGATACGGTGATTCAGGCGGAAGAGCCGAATCTGAAATCTTACAAGCCTCAGATGAGAGCCAATATCGCGAAGGCGTTGTGTATCGGCGAAAGCTCTGTTAATATCAAGGCGACCACGAGCGAAGGTTTGGGGGCTATTGGACAGGGGCAGGGCATCGCGGCCTTCGCCTCTGTTTTGGTTGTGAAGGGACAATGAAATGATGAATATCTTGCTTATTTTTTTATTATTTTTGCTTGGATGGGTTGTTTTTGCGGCGGTTTTTTTCTCGGCGGAGCTCAGGTCCACCCGGGAAAAAGACCCGGCGGCGACGGGTCTTTTGCAGGTCATTCTCCTTTATCCGGGCCTTCACGCGATTGTGGCCCACCGCGTCAATCATTTTTTGTGGAAGGCCAAGGTCCCCTTTTTGCCCAGGGCTTTTTCCCAGCTGGTGCGGTTTTTAACCGGCATCGAGATCCATCCCGGCGCTCGGATCGGCAAAGGGCTTTTCATCGACCATGGGATGGGGGTTGTCGTCGGCGAGACCGCGATCATCGGGGATAACGTGACCCTTTTTCAGGGCGCGACCTTAGGCGGCACGGGCAAGGAAACCGGCAAACGGCATCCGACGGTAGGCAGTAATGTCGTCATCGGCGCCGGCGCCAAGGTGCTTGGCAATATTATGGTTGGCGACAACAGCTATATCGGAGCCAACGCGGTGGTTGTCAAAGACGTTCCTGCCAATGCGACGGTAGTCGGCGTCCCCGGCCACGTGACTAAACAGGACGGCCAAAGGATCGATTTGTTGATGGATCACGTCCATGTCTCGGATCCCATGATGCAGCATATGAAGGATTTGATCCGGCGGGTCAAGACGCTGGAAGAAAAACTCGAAAAGAGCAAAGAATAGCCGTGGCCGTTTGTATATTCAATTCCCTCACCAAGAAAAAAGAAGAACTTATTTCCCAGGACGGGAAGACTATTCGCATGTATGTTTGCGGGGTGACCGTCTACGACCAATGCCATATCGGCCATGCCCGCAGTCTTTATGTCTTTGACATCATCAGGCGTTACCTGAAATACCGCGGTTATGAAGTGCATTTTGTCCGTAACATCACCGATGTGGACGACAAGATCATCAACAAGGCCAAAGAATCCGGCAAGACCTTTGAGGATGTCGTTAAGGAAAATATCGAGGCGTATGATCGGGATTTGGAGGCGCTTGCGATCGGCAAGGCGGATGCGGAACCCAGGGCGACCGCGAATATCCCGGAGATGATCACGGCGATCCAGGGGTTGATTCAAAAAGGGTTTGCCTACGCGGCGGACGGCGACGTTTATTACGACGTGCGCAAATTCAAGGAGTACGGGAAGCTTTCCGGGCAGAGCATCGACAAAATGGAAGAAGCGGTGCGTATCGAACCGGATGCCAAGAAAAAAGACCATTTGGATTTCGCGCTTTGGAAGAAATCGAAGGAAGGCGAGCCTTCCTGGGAGAGCCCGTGGGGAAAAGGCCGGCCGGGTTGGCATATCGAATGTTCCTGCATGAGTTTGAATCACCTGAAATGCGAGACCCTCGACATTCACGCCGGCGGGCGCGATTTGATTTTTCCCCACCACGAAAACGAGATCGCCCAGGCTGAGCCTCTGACGGGAAAACCCTTTGCCCGATACTGGATCCACCATGGCCTTTTGACGATCCAGGGGCAGAAGATGGCCAAGTCTCTGGGGAATTTCATCACTATTCAGGATGCCTTGAAGAAATATACTGCCGATGAGATCAAGCTGTTCTTTCTTTCATCGCATTACGCCAGCCCCATTGATTTTACCGAGGGGAAATTGATGGAGGCGCGCAAGGCCTTGGAACGCTTCGATATCCTGTTCTGGAAGGCCTACCAGATGCTGGAAGGGAGAAAAAGCGTCGGAGCCCTCGAAGCTGAATTTATCACCAAACGCCGCAATGAATTTATCGAGGCGATGGATGATGATTTCAACACGCCCAAGGCCCTGGGGTGTTTGTTTGATTTTATCAACGACACCAATAAGTTTATCGACACGGCGCCCAAAGACGGCAATTATCTGGAAATTGTTTTTCGGGCGGTCGATATCATCGAAAGCTTGTCACGGAATATTCTGGGGTTGTTTCTCAAAGAGAAAGACGCTGATTTAACCACCGAACAGGAACGGCTTCTTCAAGACCGCAAGTATGCCAGAAAGCAGAAAAATTTCAAGCGCTCGGATGAAATCCGGGAGCAACTTAAATCGTTCGGTATCATTGTCGAAGACGCAAAGGACGGGCAGGTATGGCGGTGGGCATGAAAGGAAAATTGATTACTTTTGAAGGTTCCGAGGGCTCAGGGAAAAGCACGCAGATCGATCTTATTCGTCGTTATCTGATCACAAGAAAGAGGACGGTTTTTTTTGTGCGCGAGCCCGGCGGGGTGAAGATCAGCGAGAAGATCCGGGACATCCTGCTGGATGCAGGCAACACCGCCATGGGCGATGAATGCGAGACGCTTCTTTATATGGCGGCGCGCGCCCAGTTGGTCGCTGAGGCCGTCATCCCGGCTCTGAAAAAGGGGAGGGTTGTCCTTTGTGACCGCTTTCTGGACTCGACCGTTGCTTATCAAGGTTACGGCAGCGGCGTTGATCTTCGTTTCATCAAGGAGGCTGGAAGATTCGCAACGCAGGGCGTGAAGCCGGATTTGACGTTTTTTTTCGATATCGATGCCCGCGAGGGTCTTTCCCGGATCCAGCGGCCTAAGGACCGCATTGAGCGAAGGGCGTTGGCGTATCACAAGCGCGTGCGTGAGGGGTATGCGCAACTGGCCCGACGGGAACCCAAGCGGATCAAGTTGATTAAGGTTAATGGCAGCAAGGAAGAGATTCATCAAATTGTGCGGCGATATGTGGATGGTTTGTTGGGTTTAACCCCATGAATATTCCAATGAATGAGAGTGTTTTGAAGCGTTTCGCCGTGCTCAATCGACGGGCCATTTTGGCTCACGCGTATTTGTTCACCGGGCCGGCGTATATCGGTAAGGGCATAGCGGCCTTGGCCGTTGCCAAGCTTCTCAACTGTGAAGACCCGAAAGAAGGGCGATATTTTTGCGATCAATGTCCTGCCTGTCGGAAGATTCAAAAAAGCTGTCATCCGGATGTGCATGTGACCGAAAGTCTCGAGGGGGAATCGATCAAAATCGAGCAGATCCGCGGTCTTCTGGATCAGATCCGATTGCGGCCATTCATGGCCCAGAAGAAAATTTTCATTATTCGTCATGCCGAGGATCTGACGCCGGAGGCCGCCAACGCGCTTTTGAAGACGCTGGAAGAGCCCTCCACCGGCAGTCTGCTTGTTTTGACCACCTCGGTTCCGCAGAAGATTTTAGACACCGTCAAGAGCCGGTGTCATATCATCCGGTTCGCGTCTTCTTCGAGGACAGGTCTTGAGGCCGCGCTGGTGAGACAGGAACAGGGAAATGACTCGGATGTCCATTTTCTGTCCTTTCTGGCGGAGGGGTGCTGGGGCAAGGCCCAACAATTGCGAGAAGATAAGATAGGGCGTCGCAAAGACGAGATCATTGACAAGTTTATCCTGGCGTCCCGGGAAAAGGATTTCGCCCGGAAGGTATTGGCGGACAAACACAAGGTCAAGGCATTCTTGGATATCCTGTTGAGCTGGGTGCGGGATTGTCTTCTGGTCAAGGCCGGGGCGAAGGATCAATCCCTGGTTCATGCCGACCGCGCGCGGGACATCCGCGATTTCCAGAGCCGGTATTCTTTTGAAGGTCTCGCCCGTCTCAACGAGGAGATCGTCAAGACGTGCCGGCTGCTTGCCGAGAATCTCAATGTTAAAATACCATTGTTAATCATAGAGGAGATGTTAT
>CAYIQK010000038.1:8159-10788 GCA_964365515.1 uncultured Planctomycetales bacterium
TTCAATTGGGTGAATACCGCGGGGCCGCTCATTATGACCTTAATGATGTGGAGTGCGGCCGCGGCGATCACGTGATCATAGAGGCAGAAAGAGGTTCGGAGTTCGGCCGGCTTGTTTCGGATCCGAAGACCGTATTTCCGGCGAAGGCGGAGCACATCAAACCCGAAGGAAGGATTTTGCGTAAGGCGACCGAAGGCGACTTGAAGCAGATCGAGAACAACCGCGCCAAGGTTCAAGACGCCGTCAACACATGCGTGAGGAAGATCACCGACCGCAGACTCCAGATGAACATCGTCAGGGCCGAGTACACCTTCGACAGCAGTAAGATACTCTTTTTTTTCACCGCCGAAGGCCGGGTGGATTTTCGCAACCTCGTCAAGGATTTGGCGAAGATTTTCCGCGTGCGCATCGAACTCAAGCAGATCGGCGTGCGCGACCGGGCCAAGATGACCAACGGTTACGGGATTTGCGGCCGGGAGTTCTGCTGTTCGTCCTTCATCAAGTCCTTTCACTCGCTTTCGATCCGCATGGCCAAGGAGCAGGGGCTTCCTTTGAATCCGACGCGGCTCTCGGGGGTGTGCGGGCGCATCAAGTGCTGTATGGCGTATGAATTTTCAGCCTATAAGGAGCTTGCCAAGTCTTTGCCGAGGCTGGGGGATAAGGTCAATACCGCCGACGGCAGGGGCACGGTCATTGATGTGAATATCTTGAAACGCACCGTCAGAGTTGATCTCGGCGAAGGCAAGATCATCAAGACCGTTTTCGAAAAGGCCGCGGCCGGCGCGCCGCGCAGGGGCCTTGCGCCTGCCCCGGACGCCTCAGAAGACCCCGCGCAAGACCTGGATCCGCTGCCCGCCGATGAGAATTAATTTCAACGCGGCTACCGCTGTTAACCGGCCGGCGAATTCAGGCGGTGCCGCCTGAATTGGAATTCAACCGGTACTGGTTGAGTTTGAATTGCCCTGCGGACCATGAAATCAAGCTGGGGGAAGATTTTTAGAATTCTTTGAAAGTAGAAAAAAGGGGGGGATATGGATGCATTTGTTATTATTTTAGGTGTGGCTTTTCTTGGAGTAGGGACTGCCATGTGGTTATTGGCCAATGATAGGAAAAGTGAGAAAAGTTTTTTGGATAGAAGAGAGGAAAAACAAATTGATTCTCCGTGTGATTCTTCCAAAGCAAATTCACCGTCTCAAATTCAAAACAAAACAGTTTCCGGCTGCCTGGAAAATACTTTAACCCCGCCGATAGTTTCCCTAGATCCCGATGTAAAATTTTATACCGCCTTGGAGATATTTTTTGCGACATCTTTGGGAAGTCCTTTAGCGGGATGTTATTTGCTGAGTGCAAATTTTCGGAATTTAAATAAGAGAGAATTAGCAACAAAAACTCTTTGGATTGGGATTGTTTCAATTTTGATTGTTGGATTTTTAGTAAATTTTTATTCAGAAAACATATTAAAGACGATCACGCATCCTTTGTTTTCAATGACTTATGCATCAGTCCTTTATTATTTTGCGTGGTATCATGAGAAATGCATAACCCAGCATATAAAGAATGGGGGCAAAAGATATTCTGGCTGGAGAACGCTGGGGATCATCATCTTGTCTTTAGCAGTTACATTTGCCATGCTTTTCGCGAGCGTTCTGACTTCAAGAGCATGGCTTTGTCGGACTCCCAATGTATCAGCCCAATTGAAAGTTGAAAAAAAATTTATACAAAGATTTGCTATCGCCGTTTTTTCGGTTGCTGAGTCGGCGCCTGAGTTGTCATCAAGGAAAATTCTTGTTAAATTTGACAATGGTGTTTTGAGATTCCTTGCTTCTGACGGCTGTAGGATTTTAATTATGAAGAAAGAAGTCGAAGCAAAAAATGCGGGCGATTTTTCTTTAGTTATTTCCAGTGGCTTAGCCCAACGATTATCAATGCTTGATTCAACTCAAGAGGCAGGAGAAATCTTCATCCAGGATAAAGAGATATCGTTTAATTTCGACGATCTTAATTTTAGCGAAAAGTATCAAGGGCCTAAGGCATTGCCTGATTATGATAATTTTGTTCCTGCGACATCCGAGATAGAAATAACTGTTGACCGAGAGAAAATGTTAGATGTTCTTAAGAATTCATTTCAGTTGGCTGATGCATATTATCGGATAGAACTTTCAATTGCGGATGATAAAATTACAATTAACTCTCCCGTGAATCCCGTAGCCGCTCCACAAAGAATAGATGTTTTGTATAAGGAGGAACCCATATCTTTATTTTTTGATATTCGTTATCTATTACAATTTTTTAGTACGATTGCAACCGAAAATTCAGTTGATTTGGAATTTTCTACTATCAAAGAAGCGTCAGATAAATCATTGACGGTTAGAGGTGAGGACTATATTTTCTTTCTCTTACCTTTGAGGTCTCCCCGCCCGGGTTCTTGAAGCGGGGGGAGTTTTGGAGTTCCCGGGAGTTAGGGGGCATCCTGAATTAAATACCAAGGCGCGATGAACATGCGTTCGACATTTTATGTGACGACCCCGATTTATTACGTCAACGACAACCCGCACATCGGGCGCGCGTACACGATGATTTTAACGGCGGCCGGTGTAGAGTAGATTGGCTTTGTGCAGGATGAGAAATT
>CAYIQK010000039.1:0-1954 GCA_964365515.1 uncultured Planctomycetales bacterium
AAAGGGCTGTCTTTCTCGTCCAACAAGCTATCCGCAGGCAGGCGGAATTCATTTTACTGCCGGAGATTTTTGTCTTCCGCGGACGTTGGACAGGGTTAGACATTGAAGAGATCGCCGAGGAAATCCCCGGCGAATCGATCGCGCCCCTGATGGCCCTGGCCCGACGGCACAAAGTTTTTATTCTTGCAGGGTCGATCTTTGAGAAAAGCAAGGCGGCCAAGAAAGTTTACAACACCTCTGTCCTGATCAACGATCGGGGGGATATTGTGTGCAAGTACCGTAAGAGGCATCTGTTTGATGCGAACATCGGCGGCAAACGGATCCGGGAGTCCGATCAGTTTGTTGCCGGCACGAAGTCCGTGATGGCTCGGATCAAAGGTTTTGAGGTGGGATTATCGATCTGTTTTGACCTGCGTTTCTCTGAATTGTACCGTGAATATGCTTTCTTGGGCGCTCAGGTATTATGCGTCCCATCAGCCTTCACACATCAAACCGGCAAGGCGCATTGGGAGATTCTTTTGAGAGCTAGAGCGGTGGAGAATTTTTGTTATGTGCTGGCCCCCAACCAAGCGGGCAAAGACAGCCGCGGGATTCGCTGTTATGGGCACAGCATGATCGTCGATCCGTGGGGGAAAATCCTGGCGAGGGCTTCGGCCAATAAGGCGGAGGTTATTTTTGCCAATCTGGATAGGAAGACGCTGAAGCGCCGACGCAGTTCATTGTCTGTAAAATAAACAAAACAGGCGGGAAATATGATCAATCGCAATGATGCAAGAAAAAGATGTCAAGGCCAAAGTACCGTTGAATATATGATTTTGGTTGCCGCCGTGATTGTGATAGGGCTTCTTGTTGCAAAGGAGGGAGGGGTCTTTCAACGAGCTCTCAATGCAACCGTGGATACGAGTCTCAATGCGATGATGAATATGGCCGATAGGATTTTTGAATGAAGGCAAACGGAGGATCGAAATGATGAATAGCAGAGGTATCAAAGTCGCTGTGACTGGCGCGGCTGGACAGATCGGGTATGCGGCGGTGTTTCGTATCGCCGCCGGTGATATGTTCGGGTTCGATACGCCAATGGATTTGAGATTGCTGGAGGTTGAGGCCGCTCTTCTGTCTCTCAAAGGTGTTGTCATGGAATTGGAAGACTGCGCCTTTCCGTTTTTGCGCAGTGTCGTTGCGACGGCTGACCCCAATGCGGCCTTCGAAGATGCGGATTGGGCATTGTTGATCGGGAGCGTTCCGCGCAAGGCGGGGATGGAACGAAGTGATCTGCTGAAGATCAACGGCGGGATTTTTACGGTTCAGGGTAAGGCCATCTCGCAGAATGCCAAACCAAGTTGCAAGGTTTTAGTGGTGGGCAATCCCTGCAATACCAATGCCTATATCGCCAAGGCATCGGCCTCCAACATTCCGGCGGAAAATTTTTTTGCCATGACCATGTTGGATCAGAACCGGGCTTATGCGCAATTGGCGCAGAAGGCGAAGGCGGCTATCTTGGATGTTAAGAACGTGGCGATCTGGGGCAACCATTCCACGACTCAGTTTCCTGATTTTTATCATGCCGCGATTTCCGGCAGACCCGTTCTGGAGGTTATCACCGATGAACAATGGTTGAAGACAGCGTTTATTGAGACCGTTCAAAAGCGCGGCGCAGAAGTTATTAAGGTGCGCGGGCTTTCCTCGGCGGGATCGGCTGCCAATGCCGTGATTGATACAGTCAGAAATATCATTACGCCCACCCAAAAAGGCGAGTTTTTTTCGGTGGGTGTTTGTTCGGACGGCAGCTACGGCGTTGAAAAGGGGCTGATTTTCAGTTATCCGGTGCGGTCGGACGGCCAGGATCTGGAGATCGTACAGGGTCTGGAGCACAATGCATTTGCGAGGGAGAAGATTGATATCACCCGCAAAGAGCTCCTGGCGGAAAAAGAGGCGGTCGAAGGCCTGCTTGTTT
>CAYIQK010000039.1:2054-10051 GCA_964365515.1 uncultured Planctomycetales bacterium
GAGGAGCCGGCCAGTGCCAATCAAATCCAGAAATCATTCAGCTTTTTTCGGCCTTTGCCTGTTGTTTATCGCGGGCATCACAGGATGTGATTTTATCAATTCCATCAAGGAATATTTGAGCGGCGAACCGAAAACGCCGGTCGTAGAAAAACCTTTGACCGTCGAGAAACAGGTTCCCGCACAGCCTGCGCCATCGGAAAAATCAGCGGCTGAAGCTCCTTTGCCTAAAAATGTTTTGGCCCGGGTGGGCAGCTGGACCATCACGGTGGATGAGTTTAAAGAGAGGCTGGCCGCCTTGAAAGAAGCAGTCCCCAACCTGGATGTTACAAACATCGATTCCAAACGGATGGTTTTGGAAGAGCTGATCCGTCAGCAGCTTTTGGTATGGGATGGAGAGAGAACAGGTGTGGCCAGCCAGAAAGATATCGGTATGGCTGTGGAAGAATTCCGCCGGACATTGATTGCCGAGCAGATGGCCAGAAAAATGACAGAGAATATCCAGGTGACCGATGACGAGGTGCAGGCGTTTTATGAAGAACAAAAGAAGGTTTTGGTTGAGCCGGCTCAGTGGCATGTGCGAATGATTGTCGTTGATTCCCAATTGAAGGCCAATGAACTGACGGTTGAACTGTTGAAGGGCTCTGACTTCGCGGAGATGGCTAAACAGCATTCCATCGGCGATCATGCGAGCGACGGAGGCGATTTGGGCTTTATCACAGAAGCACCTTTCCCTGAGATGGCCGGCGCGCTTCTTCCCTTGAAACAAGGAGATATCAGCAGTATTTTTCAAGGGCCGCAGGGTTATTATGTCGTTAAGGTCGAAGAGAAAAAAGATGGCCAGCAGATTCCATTTGAAAAAATCAAAGATGAGATCAGAGCCAACCAGTTGTTTCTTAAGCAAAGAGACGCGGTTCTTGATCGTATTGAGAAATTGAAACAAGAAACGACCGTTGATATCAAAGAAGGCCTCTTGTGAGGGAAACCGTAAAGAGGAAAAACGATGAATATTGAAAACAAGAAACAGGTTGCCACAATTCTTCTGGCTGTCGGATTGGGGTTGGTGGCTACATTTTTGACAAGTCAGTATATTCAGTCGGCCATTCAGCAGCAGACCGCCACCCTTGCTAAGGAATATACGAAGCAGAGCGCGACGCTGAGAAAAGAACTCGAAATCACCAAAGGCGAGATCGGTCAACTTGTTCAGAGGCAGGAGGCGCTTGCAAGACAGCTCAAGGAACAGCCCAGGGTTGTTCAGGTGGCGGAGGCACCCAAACAGGTTGTTGATATAGCGGCTTTTTCGATTGTCACTCCTCCAGGAAAGAGGGCTGTGACGATTCAGATCGATTCCTTATCGGCGGTTGGGGGGCTTATCGGCCCCGGGGATTTTGTCGATGTTATGGCTCGATTGAAGATCCCTGAGGATGCAGGCAAAGTTCGCGAAGTCATCACTTTTTTATTCCAGGATATTCAGGTTTTGGCTGTTGGCGCAAACTTCAAGCCTTCAGGGACTGCCGAAGTTTATCAGGCTCAGCAAAGGGCGGGCTCATTGTATGTGACGCTTGCTGTGACGCCGGAGGAGGCCGGATTGTTAAGCTTTGTGCAGACTCACGCGGACTTGCTGCGGTTTTCTTTGCGTTCTCCTTCCGAGGAGGGGCGGCAGGCTTTGCAGGAGGCTTCTTGGGATGCGTTATCTTCTTATGTTTTGGATCAGCAGGGAACGGATCTGAGCGTTCCTAAAAAAACTGAGGAGAAACCTTCTGGGGCCGTTGAGGAAAAACCGCAAGAAAAAGAAGAAATAGGCCCATCGATTCAAATCTTCCGTGGAGGCAGAGAATTGTAATCATTGTTCCTGCAAGAAGTTTTGACAGAAAAATAAACGGGTTATGAAAAGAAAATTTCTGAGGGCAGGCATCGGGTTGGTTTTGATGTTGACCGTGACGAACCGTGAAAGCTTCGGCGCCGAAACGATGGATTCTGTGACAGCGGACGAGGTGTATCTCGTTCGGGGCGAATTGGCGACTTTGCGCGCACAGGGATTAACACGGTTATCGGTTACGGACCCCGCTGTGGCGGATATCGTCAATGCCGACGAGGACAAGATCCTTGTCGTCGGACAAGCGGCGGGACAGACGGCTTTATTTGTATGGGACACGCATGGGAAAAGGACTGTGATGATTCATGTGTTCAACCAGGACTTGGAATTGATCAAGGATCGGCTGAAGCAGCTTCTTAAAGCCGTCAATATTCATGAGGCAACTTTGGAGGTCAGTGAAAAGGAAGGGAAGGTGCTGGTTTCCGGTGATATTCCCAAACATAAAAAGGCACAGTTTGATCAGATCGTCGGCCCATTCAGCGCGGATGTGATGAATATGGCCAGGGAAGAAGAAGTTGATGATCTGATCCAGGTTGATATCCAGGTTACAGAATTGAGCACAACTCTTTCCAAGCTTTTGGGAATTGATTGGTCTACAGGAGCGGCATTTACTCCAGGCACATCATTTACGCCGGTATATGGAGAGAACTTGCCAGGATTCGATGGATCTCTCGGGGATTATTTCAAAATTGGCAAGTTTAATCGATCAAGCGACAGCATATTGACTGCCAAGGTCAACGCGCTTATTACGCAAGGCAAGGCGCGAGTCCTTTCGCGGCCCAAGCTGGTTGTGGTCAGCGGTCAGAGTGCCAGCTTTTTGGTGGGAGGGGAAATCCCTATCCGGACAACGCTTGCCACCGCTGCTGGGGGAACGCAGACAACAACGGAGAATGTCACATTTAAGCCGTACGGCATCAGCATGACGGTTACCCCGACGATCAAGAAAGAGAAGATCGACATCCACCTCACCACGACGATCAGCGATATTGATGCCGCCAATACCGTCGGGAATGACACCGCTTACAGTACCCGGACAGCACAGACAAAGCTTTATATTGATAACGAAGAAACCATTGTCCTGGCCGGGCTGATCAAGCAATACAGAAGCGAGACTGTTCGCAAACTGCCTTTTTTGGGAGATATTCCTCTTCTTGGGGCTTTGTTCCGAAGTCGATCCAATCCCACCGCAGATCAGGATCAGGAGGTCGTTATTTCTTTGACGCCCACGATTCTGGCGAAAAATAGGAGTGGTCAGGACAGGGAAAAAGAAGAAGCCCAACGACAAAAAGAGGCATTTCAATCTCAGCCCAAATCGCCGCAGGTCAATCCTTATCACGCGGTTTATTCAACTGGTGATTCTTCCGTCGATCGGAAGACTGCATTTTCTTATCCTGGAATTTCGGGCGAGATGGCCGAATATGCGCATTCTGTTCAGCAAAAGATCGCCCAGGGCATTGTTTATCCGACAGAGGCGGAGAAAAATGGTTTGGAAGGGGCCGTGAAGGTCGGACTCCTTATTCTCAATGACGGGACACTGGCCACGGCTTTGATCAGGGAGTCTTCCGGTTACGAGGTTTTCGACGAATACGCCTTGAATACGGCACGCAATATGGCTCCGTACGATCGTTTCCCTCAGCAAACGGATCTTAAAGAATTGAATGTCACCATACCGATTGTCTACAGCTTGAAGCGGAATCAAAGGTTTTAGGTCTGCGAAGACTCCTCGTCAGATAAACCCACAAGAGAATCTCTTTTATGGATTGTAAAACCATCACAGTTTTTAGCAGTAAAGGCGGTGTCGGAAAAACTTTCGTTGCGGTGAATCTGGCCACCGCTTTGGCTCTCTCCAAACATAAAGTGTTGCTGGTTGATTTTGATTTTCATGCGGGCCAGGATATGGCGCGCATGTTGAATATCTTTCCGCCGCATGTCATTGTCGATCTTTTTCCTTCCTTGGAATCTTCCGATGATCCCGACTTGATCCGCAAACATGCCGCGAAACATTCCAGCGGGCTGGATTTTTTGCCTGTTGTGAGCAATACCCGTCAAATTGGTCATGTGACACCGGATAATATCAAGCCATTTTTCAGAAGGGCGGCGGCCAGTTACGACTACATTGTGGTGGACGCCGGCAAGTCCTTTACGGAGACAATGATCACGGTGCTGGATTATTCCAATCTGATCTTTCTTGTGGGCACGCCCGATATCCTGGCGGTTTACCAAGTCAAATGGTGCCTCGATATCTTGCAGAGTCTTCAGTTCCCGTTGAAGATGGTCAGATTGATTTTGAATCGTTCCGAAAGCCGCGGCAGTGTGGCTTGGCAGGAGGTGCGTTCTGTTTTGCCTTGTGAGATCTTCAGCCACATCCCTTCCGACGGGAAAGTTGTTGGTCTGGCACTCAATCGCGGTGTTCCTTGTGTTATTGATAGTCCTGCCAGCAAAGTGGCCGAGGCCTTCATCCGCATGGCGGGTGTTCTTCGCAAAGAGAACCTTTATGTTCCGGCCACGGATCTCATCAAGATCCGTACCGCGGAAGGGTTGGATCAACCGGGACAATTCTGGGAAAAGTTCGGCATTTCTCAGCAGATGATCCAGAGTTCCGCCGACGGGTCATTTGCCGGTCCACAGGATGAGATCGTGACCCTGAAGAAGAAGGTTCACGAAAAATTGGTGGAACGTCTGAATTTGGACGGTATCAGTCTGGATGCCTTCGACGATCCTCAGAGGATCCGTGAGCTGAAGAAGTCCGCGGAAGAAATCGTCGGAAACATTTTGATGGAAGAAGCCGGCGGCAAGCTGGCCTCCCATGAAGAGCGCGTGCATTTAGTCAAGGATATCGTCAATGAGGCCTTAGGGCTCGGACCCTTGGAGGATCTTTTAGCGGACCCGGATGTGACGGATATCATGGTCAACAGCAAAGACGAGATTTATGTCGAGAAAAGCGGGAAATTGGTTCAGACCAACAAAAGGTTTATCTCGGACGGGAAAATGCGCGCGATCATCGATCGCATCATCTCGCCTTTGGGACGCCGCATCGACGAATCGACTCCGATGGTCGATGCCCGCCTGCCTGACGGTTCGCGTATCAATGCCATCATTCCGCCGCTTTCCCTGCGGGGCCCGATGATCACCATTCGAAAATTTGCGCAGGAAAAGCTCGAGATCACGGACCTGCTTCACGGATACGACAGTCTCTCCAGACCGATGGCGGATTTTTTGCATGCCTGCGTTCTGGGGCGTAAAAATATGATTGTCTCCGGGGGAACCGGCGCGGGCAAGACAACGCTTCTGAATGTCCTTTCCGAATTTATTCCCGACGGAGAGCGCATCATCACCATCGAAGACACGGCCGAGCTGAAATTAAAAAAGAGCCATTGGGGGCGTCTGGAATCCAGGCCTGCCAACGTCGAAGGAAGAGGGGCCATTGCTATTCGAGATTTGTTTGTTAATTGTCTTCGTATGCGGCCTGATAGGATTGTCATTGGCGAGTGCCGCGGCCCTGAAGTTTTAGACATGCTTCAGGCCATGAACACGGGACACGACGGTTCCATGACAACGCTTCACGCTAATTCCACCAGAGATGTGGTGACGCGTATGCATTCGATGGTTTTGTTGAGCGGCATTGAATTGCCGGTGAGGGCGATCAATGAAATGATCTCCTCGGCTATCCAGGTCATTGTGCATATCAACCGTTTTTCAGACGGTACGCGAAAAATTACGGGGATCACGGAGACCGTCGGGCTTACTGAAGATTGGCAGTTGAAGGTGCAAGACGTCTTTATTTTTAAGCAGACGGGTATTGATCAAGACGGTAAGGTGCTGGGAGATTTTGAGGCCACCGGATATATCCCTAAGTGTTTTGATGATTTCGTTACGCGCAGTATGGATCTCAAGAAAGAAATGTTCACGCCCCCCGCCCCTCAATCCTAGCTGGAGCGCTCTCTTTGGTCATCAAAAATCAGACCAAGAACACCACGATCGCCAGCAAGGTTGTCATCGCCGATACCTTTTTGTCCCGCATGGCCGGCTTGCTAAACAGAGATTCTTTTTCTGAGAACGAAGCGCTCATTATCACCCGCTGTCAATCCATCCACATGTTTTTTATGCGGTTTTGTATCGACGTGATTTTTGTCAGCAAGGAGCATCGGGTGGTTGGCCTTGCGCCGCATATCAAGCCCTTCCAGTTGAGCCCCGTTTTCTTCAAATCCAGTTATGCCGTTGAGCTTCAGGCCGGCACCATCGCCAAGACACAGACTTCCATTGGAGATGAATTGGGAATTCAGAAATGAGGAGGGGAAGAAGGAGAGTGCGTTAAAATTGGACGCCCAAGTTCAGGCCCGCTTCGATGGTATTGTTTTTAGGTTCGACAAAATTGCCTGTTGCTCCGTCGACAAAAGCGCTCACGACATCGGAGTCTTCGATGCTCCAGTACCGGAAAAAAGGTTCGAGGATCAGATTGGTCTTGGCTGACTCTTTGGTGAGTTTGATCGATCCCCGCAGGCCGAAACCGTTATGCTGGGGATTCTCCGCATCGTCATTTTTGGTGCTGAGGAATCGATTGCCGTCGCTCAAGTGGCTTTTTTGCAGACCATAGACAAGCCAGTCGTATTCTCCTGAAACCGTGAACGACCATTGCGGATCGGCTTCGCCGGAGAGCTCAAATCCGATGGGGATATAATAATAATTCGATTCCCGTTGATAGCCGTAATAGGTTGTGTTTCTCACCGTCGAGGTTTTTCCGCTTGTGTCATCGTTGAGGTACCGGTATCCGAAACCGGAATAGATCGCAATCTGATAAGGATCGGTGATATATTCCTTGCCCAAAATTCCCCGGAGCTCGGCACTCCAGTCATCGATGTTATCAATCGTCGCGCCGTTTTCAGCCTCATAATCCACCTGCCCCCAACCGTACCGGCCATCAGCCTTGACGAGATTGACCACGTCTGTATAAAATAAATCCTCTTTTCGCGGGCGATAGGCATAAAATCCATAGATGCTTTGCATCACGCCCTCATCGTTCATCACATTTGGCTCCTTGTATCGGAAATAAGAAAGTTCCCCGCCGAGTTTCACCTGATGTTTGGGGGCATGGATGTCACCGGCATTTTCCCTGGCGTATTCTTCGGAGAAGTCAATTTTTTTTTCGTCTTTCCTTAATCCCATTTCGCGATGTCTTTCTTCAGCCGTATCCCACGACTTTTTTGCGTCTTCCCTCGAGGATCCGCTCAGATGATCGGGTGCCTGCGAGTCGAAATTGTCTACGGCACAGATGCTTTCCCACACCGTTTCTCCCCGGGCGTTCATTTGTTTGCTCATGCAATCCATCTGCCGTTGGATGATGAGATCGCGGGCGGTATCGGCAGAGGCTTGGGCTGAAAGGGGGTGAGAAAAGGCGAAGAGCATCAAACCTAAAAGCAGATATGGTATTTTTGTGTTCATTTTTGTATTTTGAAGTTCCCCGGGTTTGTTGATGATTATGTGTAGTATAAAAGAAGCTTTTCTGGCTGACAATGATTATTTTGATATTTTGTCTTTGAGAATCCGTTTTGTTTTATCCGCATTTGTGATATACTGAACGCAAAATTAATGTCCAATCTGATTTTCCGATTTTATGGGCGTCGTTTACAAATTCAAAATTGAAGTTGTTGAATTTATCCTCCAGCAGAAAAGAAATGACTGCTTCTTGAGCTGCCGGCAACTGTCCGTTCTAACGACGGAGAAATTTCAAAGGAGCGTGTCTAAATCTTCGATCAATAATATCATTAAAAAAGCTTCTTTGAGCAGTTGTGTGGGAAGAAGGCCTCTTGGTGAAGGCCGATCCAAGAAGTTCCATATTCCTTCTCAAAAGAAGAAGCAGATCTCTGAGGAGATGCGCAAGGCCGGGGCCGGCCCGTCAGACCCCTCTTCGGCAATCAAACCAATGCCGCCAATGAAACCCGAAAAGGGGCCATTGTATCAAGGCATGGGTTTGGTTTTTCTCAAGGCGGCGGAATGGGAACTGACCAGCACATCTTTTTTGGGGCAATTGTTCCGGCCATATGTTAATGACCGGTCTTTGTCTGATGTGGAGTCGGCTTGTGAGTTTTTTCTGTCTTTGCATCTGCTGGAGGCGAACACAGTGAGC
>CAYIQK010000040.1:0-9610 GCA_964365515.1 uncultured Planctomycetales bacterium
TCCGTCAACAGGTGGAAGCTGATCCGGGCTCCCCCTGGCAGACGGTGCTGGTCAAAGTCAAGGAGGCGGAAGGCCGGGGTTCTGTTGTGGCCCAGGATTCGCCAGATCCAGGCGGGATTTAATTCTCTGAAAGCGTTTACTTGTTTTTATAGAATAGTGCAACTTGTTGTAAATAAAAGATTTACGGTCATCTATTGATCGTATCGCGCCTTGTTTTCGTTGTCAGCGCATGGTATTCTTTATATATTGTAAATTGTCTCTAAAGGTTATCTCATTAGCTGACAATTAAGAAAGGGTAAGACATTATGATTGCAGACAGCACCTCCAGGCGTAAAAATTTCTCCTATCGGGTTCTTTCCTTATTTATCGCCGTTTCCTTTGTTTTTAATGTTGTCCTGCCGCCGGGGTATGCCCAATTATTACCGCAAACAATTTTGAATTTGCCCGTGCCTGGGACGATGGTCGTCCCCAGCGCGGCGTTCGTGCCGGTGCTTCTCAAAGGCATGACGATCCATCCGGACAATCCTCTGCAGTTTGACTTTATCATCGACAGCGGCAACACGAATTTCAAGGAAGACCTGATCAAGACCGAATCCGAGCGGCTGGTCAAATATTTCTTGGCCTCGATGACCATCCCCAAAGACGATTTATGGGTGAACCTCTCGCCGTATGAAAGCGACCGGATCATTCCTGATGAATTGGGCAAAACCGAGCTTGGTCGGGACATGCTGGCGCAGGATTATATCCTCAAGCAATTGACCGCGTCTTTGATGTATCCGGAAAAGGAATTAGGCAAGGAATTCTGGGACAAGGTCTATCAGAAAGCCCAGGAGAAATATGGCACCACCGAGATCCCGGTGGATACCTTCAACAAGGTCTGGATCCTGCCGGAGACGGCGACTGTCTACGAACACGGGCAGACGGTGTATATCGTGGAAGCGCGGTTGAAAGTCATGCTGGATTCTGATTATCTCGCCATGAGTCACAATGTCACAAAGTCACCAGGTCACAAGACAAATACGGGTGACGTTGTGACAGGTGACCTTGTGACCCCGCAAGTTGTCCGCGATGTTATTCTCCCCGCCATCGAAAAGGAAGTCAACGAAGGCCAAAACTTCGCCCTGCTGCGCCAAATTTACCATTCGCTCATCCTCGCCAAATGGTACAAAGAGACCATCAAGAACAGCCTGCTTTCGAAAATTTATGTCGACCAAAAAAAGATCGCCGGAGTCAATATCGACGACCCCACCCTCAAAGACCAGATCTACGCCCAATACATGGAGGCCTACAAAAAAGGCGTCTTTAACTATATTAAGGAAGACTACGACCAGCTAAGCAACGAACCCATCCCGCGGAAGTATTTTTCCGGCGGCATCAAAGGCGACGTGGCGATCAACCGGACAGGTAATTTGGCCAATATCAAGGAACCTACCAGCGCGTTTCGACTGGTCATGCGCATTGATCCGCAAAAGAAAGGTAACCCCAGCTCGCCGGTTTCAGTGAATGACTTATTGAATGTCCCCGCTGGCCTGATCGGCGCGCTGGAAGAGAACGGCCAGATTTTGTCCGTCAAGGCGGGGAAGATTTTTGACATCGGGTTTGGGGATTATTGGAGTCAAATCCAGGGATTCGCTGCAGAACATCCCCAAATTTCGGCGGTCAGCGGACTATTAGTAGCGGGGATTACGATTACCGGCGGTCTATATTATTACTGGAGCCGATATACGGTAAGCGGAAATATTCATCGACTTAATAATGATAATTGGGTAATTCGCAGAGATGCAGCAATAAAGTTAGGCGAACTGGAAGATACATCGGCGGTTGAACCGTTGATCCCGATGTTGAATGATCCCAACTCCTCCTCTGTCCGCAGCGCTGTCGCAAAGGCCTTGGGTAGACTAGGTGCCACCAAAGAACAGATGGGTGAGGGTTATCTCAATGCCTTGGGAAGTCCCAACTCCTCTGTCCGCAGCGCTGCCGCAGAGGCCTTGGGGGATCTGGGAGATAAAAGGGCGATTGGGTTTTTGATCCGGATGTTGAAGGATTCCGACTCCTCTGTTCGCAGATCTGTCGTATTGAATTTGAGCAGGCTTGGCGCCAGCAAGGAACAAATAGTTGATGGATATGTCAAAGTTTTAGATAGCTTTCAGTGGGAGGTCCATCGGGGAAACGTCGAAGCGCTTCGGGAGGCCGTCACGGCGCTGAGGAAATTGGGTGATAAAGAATCCATCGCACCACTGAATAGAAAATTGGAATCTTTAGAGGAAGAATTGGCTAATACAGCGTTTATTTATTATGTTGCCGCGGAGTTTGAAACCTCCTTGTTTGATGATGCAGATGATGATGCAGATGACGATGCAGATGACGATGCAGACTTTGGATCCTCATCGCCCATCACTCCGCAGGAAGCGGAGGCGATGATCAAGGGGAAGCTGGCGCCGGAATATCATCATCTCATCAGCGATACCCATGTCCAACTGGCCATGGCTTATGAGGGGGATTTCGAGGTCGTCTATCATGCCGGCCCGCCGGAAAGCATTGAAATCGTCCGGGGGGAAAAGCTTGGCCAATCCAGCCCTTCGGCTCCGCTCAGGGCGAGCTCGCCGGTCGATAATCGTGAAGCGTCGTTCGTGAAGCGTGAAGCGCAACAAAATACGAGAGACGCTTCACGAGATACGAATGACGACGAAGTCGGCGGTATCGACATGAACGCAATCGACCTCGATCGCGAAGGGGCAGGCGTGGATATTCAGTTCGACCCCGCGGAGCTTCAGGAGCTCATCGACGCCGGCATTGACGGCTTCGCGCCGGTCATCATTAACATTACGCCGTTGCCCAGCGTCCTGCCTTTGCTCGGCCTGGATCCAGCCGATAAAGAAGAAGGCATGGAGATGTCGCGTCTTGATTGAGCAGGGCTTCATTGACATCGCGGCGTTTCCGGGGTATCCTTTAGGTAGGAATGTAAGGATGTAAGGAAAGGAGACCCCATGACCATTATCGAAACGGCCAAAATGACGACCAAGGGACAGGTAACTATCCCCAACCGCATCCGGAAAATTTTGCATCTGGAAGAAGGCGCGTCCGTCGCCTTCGGATTAACAAAGGAGGGCGTTGTTTTGCTGCCCTGCAAGGTGACGGCCCAGTCGCCTTATACCTCCAAAGAATGGGCCAAGATTGAAAAATTGGCTTCGGAAAAGGGTAAAAGCCACGCAAGCGCCGATAGCGCCCAAAAGCATATCAAGAGTCTATGAGATTTGAGTTTAAGCCTTCCTTCGAGCGATCGATCAAGCAGTTGCCGCAGAAGGATAAAGAAGAGATCAGGGGAGTTGCCGTTTGTCTGGTTGACATATTATCGCGCGACAAGGACATGTCTCAAGGTATTGGATTAAAGCGGATGCGAGGCAATTTCTGGGAGGCGCGCAAAGGAATTAAAGCGAGGATTTTATTCCGGTGGCGCGGCGATCTGGCGGAGTTTGTCCTCGCGGGGGATCATGACGATATCCGGCGGTTTCTTAAAAACGTCTGAACCACCTTAAGAAAGGGATTGAACATGATAAGTTACGACATTTTTAAAAGACGCAAAGGCGTGGCGCACCGTATTTTCTGCGGGTTTTTGGCGTTTACATTTTTATTTAGCTGGGTCCTGCCGCCGGGGTACGCGCAAAGTATCGGCGCGCTGAACCTTCCCGCGCCGGGGGCGATGGTGACACCCACGCCGGGTTTCACGCCGGCCTTGATCAACGGGATCACCATCCATCCGGAGAACCCGCTGGAATTTGATTTTATCGTCGGCACCGGTGACGACAAGTTGCAAGGCAAGGCCTTTGAAGAGGAATCGACCAAGCTGATCAAATATTTCCTGGCGTCCTTAACGGTGCCGGAGGATGAGATGTGGGTCAACCTGTCTCCGTACGAGAAAGACCGGATTATCCCAGCCGGGTTCGGGACAACGGAGATGGGACGGGACCTCCTGGCGCAGGATTATATCCTCAAACAGTTGACGGCCTCGCTGATGTACCCGGAAAAGGAATTAGGCAGTGAGTTCTGGAAGAAAATCTACCAGAAGGCCCGGGAGCAGTACGGGACGACTGAAATCCCGGTGAACACCTTCAATAAAGTGTGGATCGTGCCCGAGAAGGCGGTTGTGTACGAGCACGGCAACAGCGCGTTTGTCGTTAAGAGTCGTTTGAAAGTGATGCTTGAAGAGGACTACATGGTTGCGAGTCATCAGTCTTCAGACGTCAGTCATCAGAAAGAAAACGAAAATCTGACGACTGAAGACAGACGACTGACGACTGAAATTATTCGCGAAGTCATCCTCCCCGAAATCGAAAAAGAAGTCAACGAAGGCAAAAGTTTCGCGAACCTGCGGCAGATTTACCATTCGGCGATCCTGGCAACGTGGTTCAAACAGAATCTTAAAGAGACGCTCCTGGGACAGGTGTATGTGGACAAGACGAAGACCAAGGGTATCGACGTTGAGGACAAGACTGTCAACGAGAAGATCTACGCGCAGTATCTGGAGGCGTTTAAAAAGGGCGTTTATAACTATATCAAGGAAGACATCGACCCCGCCACCCAGGAAATGATCCCCCGCAAGTATTTCTCCGGCGGGACAAATCTGAAGGTCGGCGATCTGGTGGAAACGTATAGAAAAGGGATGCCACTTACCAGGCCGCAGCAGGAGATTGTGGGCGAATACTTGGCCGGCCTTAAAGAGTACAACCATGGCATGGTCAGGGCCAGTCTGGTGGAATTGTCCGAGGAAACATCCGCCGCGGACGCGCGAGAGGCGGTTGCTTCTTCCCGGCAGGCGGCGAAGAAATCCTCCTCGCCGGTGAATTACGAGTACTGGGCCCAAAGGCTTCATCTTGGTCCGTCAGACCTTATCCATATGAAGGGTCTGTTGCGCAAGTTTGCCTCTTCGCAGACGCAACTTGTTATCGGCAGGAATTTTTTACCCTCGGCTCTCTTAACAGAAGAAGAGCGGCGTGAATTTCTTGGAGCCACGGAATATATTTTGATTTCCAGGGACAAGGATAACGCGCTGGCGGCCGGGAACGTCGTCGTAACTTTTAACCCTATGGACGGCGGCCTGGGGACTTCTTTAAAAAGAGAGGCTTATCTCGAGCAGACATTGGATAGGCCCAAAGATGATCCGAGAACGGGCCGGGCAAAACTTGGCGCGAAGGCAACGGATCTGTTCTTCAATGTTCGGCTTTCGGGAGTGACTGATCCTGTTCAGGTTTCCATCGCGGAAATCAAGCTTTTGCGTATTATCCACGATACATCCAAACCCGGGTCCGTAGTGTTCCAACCTCTTGTTAATGATGAATCCAAGCCTTCTTATGAAAGACTTTTGAACAGTAAATATTTTTTGGACAGGGTGAATCCAGCTCTTTCTGAAATAGCCCAGAGAACTTATAGCAAGGTTATGGCCGAGAAAGGCATTCGCCTCGATGAAATGCTCGAGCAGAAGAACCTGCCTGTCATAGATCTGGAGACCAATGAATTGGCGGGCAAATTTACAGCGCCGGGTGGCCACGGCCAGTGGGGTGTCAGACTTTTGTCGGATGCTCTCAACTTTCAGGTGTCCAGTGATGGCAAGACGCATATCCGGGCCTTTTATAATGGTGACGGCATTGCCAATTTCCCCGATGCCTCTATTATCGGATGGATGGCCAGAAACAAAGTGGCTATTGTCATGATTTCAACCACAAAGGCCGGCTTGGACAAAAAAGGCGGTCAGCTTGGTATTCAGATTTTGGATGATGGAACTATCCGGCCCCAGATCCTGGAATTGGCCCAGGCCAAAAAAGCCGGGAAAAGCCATGAGAATCTTTTTTATGATATCGGCCTTTCAGGGCTTGGGAAAGTTGACGGGATCGACGAAAACGGTAAGCCCAGGGGATATACAAATGAGGTCAGCCAGCAGTATTTCAATACCAATATCGCCCTGTTGAATTACAATATTCTTGCTCCTGTGTTGAAAGAGCTGAAAGGTCTGGCCGATGAGAGAGAAGTGGAGTTTGAAGGGGAAATGCTTTCCGGTGATGCCCTCATTGAGCGTATTATATCGCCGGACCTTATTGAAAATGTCAAGAAAAAGGACAACGGAAGAAGATACACCCAGCTGGAGGGTGCTATCGCTTCAACCCTCCTGAATCTCGATGCTTTTTTTATGACGACAAAAGACCAGAGGGTCAAAGACATCCTGGGGAAAAGGGGGATAAAGAAGATTCTGCATGTTGTTAATGTGGACAATTTGCGAAGGACAGACTTTTTCACGCCGGTTAAGAATGCCTTTGACTTTTGGTTTCAGAGCCATTCGGATTCTTATGTCCTGGATAGAGAGAGGTGGACTTTACGTGAGGAGAGAGACGGTCTTGGTCTCCCGACCGTTGATGTCGTCGCCTACAAGCGGGACGCGGAGAATCGTTTAATTCTCGACGAAAAAGGCAACCCGCAGGATGATGAGTTTTACGCGGATGTTCAGAATGTCATCGATTCTTTTGGCACTGCTTCAACAAAGGGCCTTGCTTCGCTTGATATCAAGGGCAGGGTGGCGTTTAAAGATGCGGTTTTAAAAGGAGCAGTCCGGATTATAAGTGAATATAGGAATCCCGCGACTAATCATGTCTTTGATTTAAAGAGCCTGGAGGCCAGGACGGCGTTGGGCCAGGAAGGTTATCAACCTCTGGTTCTGGAAAATATCAAGATTACAATTGCCCAAGACGGTTCGTTGGTCTGGGAGCCGATAGTCAGTTCGCCCGTTTCAAGCGGCGATGAAAACATTTATTCTCCCGCCGAAGAGATCGAGGACGACATACGCTCCTCCTCGCCCATCGACGGTAAAATGGCGATGACGGAGTTGCCGGACAGCGAATGGGTTGGCAGGACGGTCTTTATCCGTCCGGATTTCAACGTACCGTTGGACGAGCAAGGTCAGATTACCGACGACAGCCGCATACAGGCGTCGCTGGAAACGATCCGTTACGCCCTGGAGCGTGGCGCCAAAGTCGTTATTGGTTCCCATCTGGGAGACCCGCGGGCGGAGATTCTCAAACGCACGGAAAAATTGATGGAGGCGGCGAGGAAGGAAGGGGAGAAATTATCCCGTGAGGTTGCTTCCGTAAGAGCTAACCGGGAAATTCTGCACGAATTTTCTTTGGCCCCTGTGGCCCTAAAACTTCAGGAGCTTTTGCCCGACGTGAAGGTGCATTTTCGTGCCCGCTTCAACTGGACGATGGGCGACGCTTCGGATTTTATTCAGAAAAAGATGAAGCCCGGCGAGGTGTTTTTGCTGGAGAACGTACGGTTTAACCCGGAAGAAAAGAAAAAAGACGCATACTTCTACTTCGCCGGGGACCTGATGAAGGGCGCGGACATTATTGTTTCCGACGGGTTTTCCGTGGCGCACCGTAACGACGTGTCCATGACCGGGAGACCCGGGAAGGATGTCCCCCGCGTGGCCGGCTTGGCTTTCGTCAGGGAGGTGCGGGCGCTCAAGGACGTCAGAGATAACGCCAGGACAATCGTGATGGGCGGCAGCAAGGTCTCGAGCAAGATTGGCGTTATCCGCGAATTCTTGAAGAATCCGAACGTGGGTAAAATCATGGTCGGCGGGGGCATGGCCAACGCCTTCTTTGTGGCCAAAGGTTTGTCTGTCGGCGCGACGGTTGTCGGGACTGAACCCGTTGATGTGGACATCGCCCGCACGCTTCTGGACAACCCGAAGGTCGCTATCCCTTCGGATGTCGTGGCGGTGGATCATTTCAAGGGCCCGACACAGTCCAGGGTTATCAACTTTGACAACGGGGAGGCCGTCCCCGATGGCTGGGTCATCGTCGATATCGGGCCGGCGACCATTGCGGCGTATAAAGAGATCATCGCCCGTGACGGATTGACGTTCTGGAACGGGCCGATGGGGGCCTTTGACGTGAAATCGGTGGCCCGGTTTGCCCGTAAAGGAACTAATGGCGTGGGAGAGGCCGTGGCGGACGCGCGTGGCGTTGTCGGCGGCGAGGACACGGTGAACGCCGTCAAGTTGTTTGGCCTTACAGGTTATAGTTATATTTCAACGGCGGGCGGCGCGGCGCTGGAATTTCTTGAAGGCAAGGAACTGCCCGGCATCGCGGCGCTGTCCGATAAAACGGTTCCGCCCACGGGCAGGCCGGAAGTTTTCCCGTCGCTTGATGATGAGGACTCCGTCCCGGAAATAAAGATAACGGATTTAAGGCTGGGCTCCTCGCCGATTGAAGGGCTTGAAGTGGCATTGATAGGAGGCGGGAATGGGGACGTTGTCGGTAACATGAGGATGATCGGACAATTGCTGGCGGCTAATGAATCTTCAAGGATCCTGGTTGGCGGGGTTACGGCCCTTGTTTTTATGGAAGCCAAAGGGTTGCTCGACCGTGACGACTACACCTACGCCTACGAACCCAAATTCGTTGAGAAAATGATCGATGGAAGAATAAAAATGGTTGATGTCGGCCGTCTCGAGATCCTTTCCAATGCCCGGTCTTATATGAACCACCACAGGGTTATCTTACCGTCGCAAGTTGAGGGCATGGACCCTAACGATTCGGCGAGCAGGGAAGTGATCCGCGTTGGCAGAGGGGAAAAGGTCCCTCCGGGAAAGGTGATCGTCGGCTTTGGAGAACAGACGATACGCGCGTACGCGGATACCATTTCCGGCAGCAGATCGACTTTCTGGAGCGGCCCGATGGACGTTGACGGCACTCCTCAAAAGATCATTGAGGCCTTGGCTCAAGCGCAGCGCCGGGGGCCTCTTTTTGTCGGCGAGGCCTCCGCGGACGCGGCGAAGGCCGCCGGCCTGTCCGGTTCTGTTTATTTTTCAAGCAATGATTTATCGAAATTCCTGGATGACAAAGCAATGAATGGCGGGAAGCGCATCGCTGCTCCAGGAGAGAAAGATCTGGGGAACGGGTCAAGGGTCAGGGGGGAGGAAAACTTGGGTGGTATCAACCTGGACCCGAAACTTCTCGACCTGCAGATCAAGCGCGACGGCAACGGCGTGCCGCTGCCTTTGCCGCAGCAGCCCGTCGGCGAAATGCATATCGAAGGGTTTATCCCGATCATTATCAACATCACGCCGGTGACGGACCTGCCGCTGTTGCTGGGACTGGCGGATACGGGCACAGATCAGGATGAGGCAAGGCCCGATTTGAAAGCGCGGGATGTGGAAGAGGTAAGCGCGTTGAACTAAAGGGGTCAAGTAGCAAGGAACAAGGGTCAAGTAGGGTCAGGGGTTAAGTAGCAAGGATCAGGTTGCGATTAACCCTTGCCCCCCTTGTTCCTTGACCCATGCTACTTGACCCTTAAGAATTGCTTGTCGAGAAAGTCTTCCGAAAGTTCCACCACCGTCGGGCGTCCGTGCGGGCAGGTCAAAGGGTCCAGGCACTGGAGCAGTTCATCGCGCAGGTGTTGGGCCTGTTGGGCTTTCAAAATATCACCGGCCATGACTGAGGAACGGCAGGCCCGGCGGGCCAGGGCGTCGTGGTCGCCGCGGCCGAGCGGGCCGCCTCCGAGAACATTTCTTACCGCTTTCTCAATATCCTTCAGAAACGTTGGATAGCTGTGCACCGCG
>CAYIQK010000041.1:0-9443 GCA_964365515.1 uncultured Planctomycetales bacterium
CAGGTGTTTGGGCAATGCCGGAATTGGCTGTTGCACAATCTGCCGAAGGCCGGACAGATCTGGGTTTCCTCAACAACCGAAGCGGCCCGGCGTGCCAGTGGGGAGAAGCAGGCCGCGGCCATTGCCTCCACTTTGGCGGCGAAGGTGTGCGGATTGCCGATCTTAAAGAGCAATATTCAGGACATCGCCCATAACGCCACGCGGTTTTTGGTGATTTCGACGCAGGATGTCCCCCCGACGGGCAAAGATCGCACGACCATCCTTTTCTCGATCAGGGACCGGGTCGGCGCCTTGCACGCGATGCTGACGCCTTTCTGCAGGAATAACATCAATTTAACGAAGATCGAGTCGCGGCCGGCCAAGAAAAAGGCGTGGGACTACTACTTTTTTGTCGATTTCGAAGGACATCGTCTGGATAAGAACGTCAAAAAAGCCCTGGATCAGCTCGAGGGCATGTGCAAATATCTGAAAATAGTCGGCTCGTATCCCATCCTGGATTGAAACGCAGCTATGATCACACGCCTCGCGAAGAAAACGATTTTTGAAATCCAACCTTATGTGCCTGGAAAACCCATCGAAGAAGTCAAGAGGGAGCTGGGGTTAAAGGATGTCATCAAACTGGCCTCCAACGAAAACCCTTACGGCCCTTCCCCCAAGGCTCGTCAGGCCGTCATCCAGGCGAGCCGGCACCTCCATCGTTATCCCGACGGTGATTGCTACTATCTGCGCAGGGAATTGGCCGAGAGGCTGAAGGTTGTCCCTTCGCAAATCGTCTTCGGCAACGGTTCCGATGAAATCATTGTCCTGGCGGTCCGCGCTTTCGTCAATGAAGGCGATGAGGTCATCATTGCCAAGCCGTCATTTTTGATTTATGAGATCGCCTCGAGACTCGCCGGGGCTGGCGTCAGGGCCATTCCTTTGAAAAATTTCTATTATGACCTGGATGGGATGAAAAAGGCCGTGACGAAAAAGACCAGGATCATTTTCTTCGGGAATCCCGACAATCCTTCCGGCAAGTATCTGACGCAGAAACAGCTCGAAGATTTTTTGAAAGGTTTGCGCAAGGACATTCTGATTTTTATCGACGAGGCTTATTATGAGTATGTCCAGGCCCCCGATTACGTTGATTCGATCAAACTGCTGAAGACTCATCAAAATGTCATTGTCACGCGCACCTTCTCCAAGATGTACGGCTTGGCGGGACTGCGGATCGGCTACGGGATCGCCGATCCGGCGCTCGCCCAGTGTCTGAACCGCCTGCGCGAACCGTTCAACGTCAACACCCTGGCGCAGACGGCCGCGTTGGCCTGCCTGAGAGACCGCTCCTATTACAGTGGGTTGGCGCGCAAGATCAGCCGGCAGAGAGAAGTTCTCTACGCCGGGGTTGCCAAATTAGGACTGAAATATGTTGAAAGTTGTACCAATTTTGTTTTAATTGATGTGCGGCAAAAATCCTCCGTCATTGCCAGGCGTTTGCTTAAGATGGGAGTGATTGTGCGCGACATGGGATTCTGGGGATTGAACCACTTCATCCGCGTGACCATAGGGACAGAATCCGAAAACAAAAGATTCCTTGAGACTTTGAAGGAGATTCTATGATCATTGTCCTTAAATCCGATGCTACAGAGGCGCAAATCCAGCATATCGTCGAGAAAGCCGGGAAGCTGGGTTTGAAGGCCCATATTTCCCGCGGGGTGGAACGGACCGTCATCGGATTGATTGGCCCTGAGGATGTTTTGCAGGTGACCCCCTTGGAGGTCTTTCCCGGCGTGGAACGGGTGATTCCGGTTCTTGCGCCTTACCGGCTTGTCTCGAGGGAATTCAAGAAAGAAAATTCCATTGTGAAAATCAATGAACGGGTTTGGTTTGGGGGATCCCAGATTCATGTCATGGCGGGCCCGTGTTCGGTGGAAAGCGCGGAAGGGATTCGTTCCATCGCCCAAAAGGTGAAGGCGTCGGGAGCCACCCTTCTTCGCGGCGGGGCCTTCAAACCCAGGACGTCTCCTTACGATTTTCAGGGGTTGGGCGAAGAAGGATTGAAATATCTCGCCGACGCCGGGAAAGAGACCGGTCTGGCCACCGTGACCGAGGTGATGGACCCGCGGGATGTGGCATTGATCTGCAGGTACGCGGACATCCTGCAGATCGGCGCGCGCAATATGCAGAATTTCTCGCTTCTCAAAGAGGTGGGGAAGGTCAATAAGCCGATCATGCTCAAACGGGGGATCAGCGCCACCGTCAAAGAGTGGCTCATGTCCGCCGAATATATCCTCGCCAATGGGAACTTCAATGTCTTGTTGTGTGAACGCGGTATCCGCACCTTTGAGACGGCCACGCGCAATACGCTCGATATCAACGCGATACCGCTTGTGAAGAAATTGTCTCATCTGCCGGTCATTGTGGATCCCAGCCATGCCACAGGGGTGTGGGATCTCGTCGGCCCTGCGGCCAAGGCCGGCGTCGCGGCCGGTTGCGACGGATTGATCATTGAGGTGCATGAAAACCCTGAAGAGGCGTTCTCGGACGGACAGCAGTCGTTGATACCGGAGAAATTTGACGAGTTGATGAAAGATCTTAAAAAAATCGCTTCGGCGGTCGGCCGGGAGATTTGATTGGAAGGTGAAAATATGATGATGAACATTTTGAAACCCACGATGTTCCGGAGGGTGGCGATTGTCGGCGTTGGTCTGATGGGCGGTTCTTTGGCCATGGCCATCAAGAAGTATCAGCTTGCCAGAGAAGTGGTCGGAATCGCCAACCGGCAGGAAACATTGGACAAGGCCCTTCAGCTCAAAGCGATCGATGAGGGATTCACGGATATCGCCAAAGGGATCGTCAACGCGGATCTGGTGGTCCTGGCCGCTCCCGTCGGGTCCATCGTCAAGATCCTTTCAAGCATCAATCCCCACTTGAGGCGGGGTTGTCTCATGACGGATTTAGGGAGTGCCAAATCCGATATCGTTGAAAAGGCCGAGAGCACTTTGTCTGTGCCCGGATTTTTCGTCGGTTCTCATCCCTTGGCGGGTTCGGAAAAAAACGGGGTGGATTATGCCAGCGCCGAATTGTTCGAAAACGCGCGCTGTATCATGACCCCCACGGCCAAGACCAACCAGGTCGCCAAAGAAAAGATCAAACATCTATGGACAAAGATCGGCGCGAAGGTCGAATTTTTATCCCCCGAGGAACACGATAAGATTTTGGCGTATGCCAGCCATCTGCCTCATCTTCTGGCCTATGGCCTGATGGAGACGATTCCTCAGGAATTTCTCGGTTACGCCCTCCAGGGGTTGAAGGATTCCACCCGCATTGCCGCTTCGTCTCCCCAGATGTGGAACGACGTCTGCATGGCCAATTCCCGCAATATCTTAAACGCCCTCGATGAGTTGGTCAAACATCTCTGCGCCCTTCGCAAAGCCGTGATCAATCATGATGAGAAGAATTTGGTCCACCATTTCGCCAAAGCCAAAGAAAAAAGAGACGGCCTCAATCAAATTCGGGATGCCCAAACGGATCATCACCATTGACGGCCCGGCCGGTGCCGGAAAAAGCACCGTGGCTAAAAAATTAGCCCAGGGGCTGGGTATTTTTTATTTGGATACCGGGGCGATGTACAGGGCCTTGACGCTCAAGGCCATCCGTGGGGGTATCCGTTTGGAGGATGAACAGCCATTGGCGGATCTGGCCAAGCGCACAAAAATTGATCTCCAGAATTATCCCGGCGGCACAAAGGTCTTTTTAGACGGCGAAGATGTGAGTGAAGAGATCCGTTCTCTGGAGGTGACCAACAAAACTTTTTACATTGCTCGGGCTCCCGCTGTCCGTGCCGTCGTAGTCCAGTGGCAGAAGGATATCGGCGCGAGGCAGGGCGTTGTGGCGGAAGGCCGTGACGTGGGAACGGTCGTGTTCCCGGAGGCCTCGCACAAATTTTATTTGGATGCCGACAGGGAAGAGCGTTTCCATCGCCGTATTCAGGAATTGAAAGACAAGGGTCAAGTGATCAATGAAGATCGTCTCAAGGTTGAGATTCAACAACGGGATCAGAAAGACTTGACCCGGCAGGCCGGCCCATTGAAGAAAGCCGAGGATGCCGTCGTCATCGATTCGACCCATCTCTCGGCGGAAGAAGTGGTGGAAGAAATGTTGAGGCATATTGGATGGACAAATCTTTAATTCGCAATTTTTCGATCATCGCTCATATTGATCATGGAAAATCCACCTTGGCGGACCGGTTCCTGCTTCACAGCGGCGCCATTGATGAGCGGAAGTTCCATAACCAGATTTTGGATGACATGGATTTGGAGCGCGAGCGGGGCATCACCATCAAGGCCTCGGCTGTGAAGATCAACTATAAGGCCGACAATGGCAAGGAATATGTTTTCAACCTGATCGATACGCCCGGGCATGTGGATTTTTCCTATGAGGTTGAAAAATCCCTAAGGGCCTGCGAGGGGGCGCTTCTGGTGATTGACGCCTCTCAAGGGGTGGAATCTCAGACGGTGGCAAACTTTCATCTGGCCATCGAGAACAATCTCGAGATCCTGCCGGTCCTTAATAAAATTGACATCGCCAACATCGATTTGGATCACGCCAAACTCCAGATGATGGAGATCTTCAATTTTAGGGATGAGGACATCCAGCTTGTTTCGGCCAAAGAAGGAACCGGCATTCGCGGACTTTTCGAGAAAATCGTTGTCTTCATCCCTCAGCCGGCCGGCAACGACGAGGATCCGCTTCAGGCATTGATTTTTGACATGAAATACGATATTTACAAGGGCATCATCATCTATGTCCGCGTCGTCAATGGAACCATCAAAGATCATATGCGCATCCGGATGATGCACACCGGGAAAGAATATACGACCGAAGAGATCGGTATCTTCACCCCTGAGGCCGTGAAAGTCAAGGAACTGGGAAGCGGGGAGGTCGGATACATCACCTGCAATATTCACGAACCCCGTGAGGTGAGAGTCGGCGATACCGTGACTGGGGCCGCGCGGATAGCGCCTGAGCCGTTGGCGGGGTATCGGCACCTGAATCCCCTGGTTTTCTGCGGCATCTATCCCGTCAATTCGAAAGATTTTATGGCCGTTCGTGAGGCCATTGAGAAACTGCGTTTGAGTGATCCGAGCCTCACCTATGAACCGGAAACATCGCAGTCCTTCGGCAACGGATTCCGTTGCGGTTTTTTGGGACTGCTCCATATGGACATCGTCCATCAGCGTCTGCAGCGAGAGTACGATCTGAACCTTATCCTCACGACTCCCAACGTCCAGTACGGCGTGTATACCAGAGACGGCAAGATGATTCATCTGGAATGCCCCGCGGAACTGCCGGATTTCTCGGGGATCGAGCGCATCGAAGAACCTTATCTGAAGGTGACGATGCTGACGCCGGTGGAACATATGGACGGGATCATGGAGGCCGCCAAACGCAAGAGAGGGGTTTTCATCGGCAGTGAGTATGTCTCCGACCGCATGAAGATTGTGTTTGACATGCCGCTCTCGGAGGTCATTGTGGATTTCAACGACACGATCAAATCGATCACGCGCGGCTACGGTTCGATTGATTATCAATTCAACGGTTATCGGCCGGCGAAGATATCCAAATTGGACATTCTGATTAACGATAAAGTCTGTGATGCGTTTTCTTGCCTTGTTCACCGGGAAGGGGCTTACGAGAAGGGATTGGCTTTAGTCACGAAGCTCAAGGATCTCATCCCCAGACAGTTGTTTGAGGTCCGGATCCAGGCGACATGCGACGGCCGTATCATCTCCAGCGCGCATGTCCGTCCGGCGGGTAAAAACGTCACCGCCAAATGCTACGGCGGAGACATCACGCGCAAACGCAAACTTTGGGAGAAACAAAAAGAAGGCAAGAAACGCATGAAACAAGTGGGGAACGTGGAAATCCCCCAAGAGGCCTTCTTGGCCGCTTTGAAATTGTGATATGAAAAATAACATTGAGCCGCCGGATTATCATCGCAGGGAAACCAAAAAAACTGCTTTGCGCGAATGGATGGAATCCATCGTCATCGCTTTTTTTTTAGCGATGTTGATCCGCGAATTTTTCGTGCAGGCCTTCAAAATCCCCAGCGGATCCATGATCCCGACCCTTCTCGTGGGAGACCGGCTGATGGTCAACAAACTCCGCTATGGCCCTAAGATCAGATTCACCCATCAACGTCTGCCCGGATTTTCGAAGCCGAACCGTGGGGATGTCATCGTTTTCGCGTATCCTGAGGATCCTAAGAGAGATTTTATCAAACGTCTGATCGCCTTTGGCGGTGAAAGGGTTGAAATCCGAGACGGCGACATTTACATCGACGGGAAATTGTGGACAGATCCACGGATCGCAAAAATTTATTATTACAACCGCGGCCAGTACGGCCGGGAGGGGGATGCGGTTGAAGTCCCTGAAGGATCTGTTTATGTCCTGGGAGATAATAGCGCCTCCAGTCATGACAGCCGTTTCTGGGGATTCGTGCCGGTTGAAAATATCATCGGCCGCGCCGAGTTGATTTACTGGCCGATTCAGCGTCTACGGTTTCTGCAATGATAATGAAGATTCGGATCAGGAGAACAATTGGCAGCAGATTCACCCTGTTGATGCTTTTGGTCTTCTGCGGAATGATTTTCATCGGCTGTCAGACAATGGCCGGGCACAGATCACAGAATCAGGACAAGATTTCTGTGGATGAAACACTTTCTTCCATCGCCGGTGCCTTGAGCGGAAAATCTCTCACGCCGGAGCAAATGCAAAACCTCAAAAAGCAGATCAAAACGGATAAGGAAGCGCAGACAGCCATTGAGACGATTGGTCATTCCTTGAGCGGGGAGCAATCCTCACCCAAGTACTGTCCGGTGGATGGACAGCGGTATGCCCCTCACATGGAGGTTTGTCCCATTCATAAGGTTGCCTTGAAGCCCGTGGAGCAATGACATGGCGTTGACATTCGCGAATAAAATCACAGTCTGCCGGATCTTGGCTGTCCCTTTTTTCATCGCGACGGTTCTCTATTATTCCCCGCAGAAGGATTATCTGCGTTTCACGGCGCTGGGCATTTTTTTGTTTGCCGTGGTTTCGGACGTGATTGACGGCTATGTCGCAAGGCGGCATCACCAAAAAACCAAGGCGGGGGCTATCCTCGATCCCTTGGCGGATAAACTGCTTCTGATGAGCGCGTTCATCTGCCTTTACAAGATCGGGGTTGGATTCGAGGCCGTCCGTTTCCCGATCTGGTTCGTGGTCGGCGTCATCAGCCGCGATGTGATCCTGCTTCTGGGGGCGATGATCATTCATCTTTTCAGCGGCGATTTGACGATCGAGCCCACTTTGCTGGGCAAGGCCACGGCATTTTTCCAGGTGCTGTCGATTCTGGGGGTGCTCTTGCAGTGGCCGTTTTCTTCCGCGGTGTGGTATCCCACGCTTTTCTTGGCGGCCGTCTCCGGCGTGGATTACATCCGCAAGGGAATCAAAATGATCAATAACGGAGAACTCGCGTGAAATTCATCTTAGGGGTCATCTGCAGTTATCTCCTCGGATCTATTCCAACCGCCTTCATTTACGGAAAAATATCAAAGGGCATTGATATCCGTCAGCACGGCTCGGGCAATGTGGGGGCCACCAATGTCTTTCGTGTCCTGGGCAAAGGCCCCGGGATCCTTGTCCTCATTTTGGATATTCTCAAGGGAGCGGCGGCGGTCACAGTGATCCCCCGGTTGCTGGGGATTGAAGGGACGATCCCCAAAGTGATCTTGGCGCTTGTCGTTGTCAGCGGCCACAACTGGACGATTTTCCTTCGTTTCAAGGGCGGTAAGGGAATTGCCGCCAGTTTGGGCGCTTTGATAGGTTTGGCGGTTGAGATCACCCTGTTGCGCCCTATTCTTTTATGGACGGTGCTGGTGTGGTTGATCTGTTTTTTGCTTACAGGTTTTGTCTCTTTGTCCTCGGTTATCGCCAGTGTCTGTCTTCCTTTGATCATGGTTTGGATGAACCAGCCCATTGAGTTGATCTGCCTGGGGGTGTTTTTTTGTATCTTTGTTGTGATCCGCCATCGTCCAAATATCAGGCGTTTGTTTTCCGGCCAGGAGCCCCGCGTTCCATTGTTTTTCAAAAAAAGAACATAGAAAACACTGCCGGCGAAGCGCTGCCGGCCCTTTCACGTTTTTAACCCACCGCGGGGCCGAATTAAAACTCTTTCCTTAGACGCAGTCTTCCCAAACTGATTATTCCCGACGGAAAAATAAAAAGAAAACGCTTTCTTGAAACAGGTCAAAGCGTCTTGTTTGTAAGCGCTGGGATGTTATACTTCCAATATGAAAGAACTCCTTCACAAAAAACGGATCAACCTTCAAAAGGGTACAAAATTGATCACCATGTGTTCTCAGACGGCTGATAAGGAGGGGAAAACACGGGTTAGAAAAAGTTTCCTTTATAGTATCGGCAGGGCAGAGAAGATTGTGTTTCCTGTTCACCCCCCCCAGGTTTATATACGCAAGTCCTTTGATACGGAACAAAAAATCGAGAAGTTTCACTTCCAGGTCAAAGGAAGTTTCTATACGACCAATGGAGAGTTGATGGCCCAGGTGTATTTCCATCATTCTCTCAATGTTCAGATTCTTTGGAAGAAAGTTTTTCTCCCCCAACAAGTCAGCGGTTCTGACTGAAGAAGGCTTGGTCTTTAAGACAAGCCCAAAACAGCGGAGGAACGAAAGTTCCTCCGCTGTTTTTTTGATAAGACACCATGACTTCACAAAAAAATTAGGCTGGACGTCCGCGCTTCCAGCTTCCTGATGTAAGCTTCCTGATGGACAATTCCGTTGGAACATGTTATAAAGGCGTGAGTTCGTTTCGAACCCTCAACTCCGAGGACACGCCCTTGAAGAACCCCAAAGTGCTCACCGTCGACCCCGCCGTCAGCGAGGCTCACCCTTGGCGGCCCGCCGCGTACGCCAAACTCCTTAAGGCGATCAGGGGCGAGATCGCCGCCGGCCGTAAACTCATTGCGCGGACTCTGGCAGTCACTAACTGGAACGTCGGTAAATATATCTCAGACTTCATCCTGCAGGGCAAAGACCGCGCTGGTTACGGGGAGTACGTCTATCAGAAGGTTGCCAAAGATTTAAATAGCAGTGTCAACAACCTCGAACGGATGGTGCGCTTTTCCCGTGAATTCTCAATTTCTGACGCGCGTCAGAAATTGGACTGGACCGACTATCGCACGCTCTTGAGCCTGCCTGACCCGTCGGCAAGGCGCGAATTGGCACGCAGGGCGCTGCGTGAAAACCTCAATACCCGCCAGATCCAAAAGGAAGTTATCCGTTACAAAGCCGCCCACAAGATCGTCCCTGACCAGCCGGTCCCGAAGCTCGCCGCCCAACGCGGCCGGCTCTACACCTACCGCCTGGCCGAGGCGGTGACACCGCTGGCGAAGGGGAATGTGT
>CAYIQK010000042.1:0-9423 GCA_964365515.1 uncultured Planctomycetales bacterium
AGCCGTTTTGATATTGTCCAACGCCATGGTTCCCAGAACGATCAAATCCATCTCTTGACTCCTTTGGGCATTATTATTCTCCAATGATCTTGATCAGAACCCGTTTTTTCCGCCGGCCGTCAAACTCGCCGTAAAAGATCTGTTCCCACGGCCCAAAATCCAGTTTTCCCCTGGTGACGGCCACAACCACCCCGCGGCCCATGACCTGGCGCTTGAGATGCGCATCGGCATTGTCTTCCCCTGTGTCATTGTGACGATATTGAGAGACCGGCGCGTGAGGGGCCAATGTCTCCAGCCAGCGGTCATAGTCGGCGATCAGGCCCGGCTCGTCGTCATTGATGTAAACACTGGCGCTGATATGCATGGCATTGACCAGACAAAGCCCTTCTTTGATGCCGCTTTGATCAACGGCGGCCTGGACCGGGCCGGTGATATTGATATAATCCCTTCGTTCTTTGGTGTTGAACCATATCTCTTCTCTGTACGATTTCATTGCGATCCCCTCAAATCCCGATATCAATAGGAATTTTCAAATGATGCCCCTCTTGGATCATGCGGAACAAGGAATCCACGTGTCCTTTGTCTGTCAACACGGCCCGGGCCTTCTCATAAATCGTCTGCGCTTCGTCCAGACGGCCCAATCCGATGTAACTTTCAATGAGATAACCGTAAGCCGAATACAAAGGCTCCAATTCGATACCCCTCGTCAAATAAGGAACGGCCTGTTCATAGGCGCCCTGCAGAACATAGGCGCGCCCCAGGCCGACATAAGATAAGGCATAATTCGGAAATGATCTAATACTTTTTTCATAGAAAGATTTAGAGCGATCCGAGTCCTTTGAAAAACAAAGCCCCAAAAGATAAAACCCGCGGGGATCATCCAAACCGAGTTCGTCGGCCTTCAACAGCAGTGCCTTGACCTTCTCGATGTCGCCGCCCTTATAATATTCCATTCCCAGATACATGTATCCGATCCAGCTCCGCGGATAATCCCTGATCATATGGGAGGCCATCACAAAGTTATTGCGCCATGTCGTATTCAAAGAAATCGTGACAGCCATACAGGCCATCACCCAGATCAACTTGATCATTTTATCCCATGATATGTCCCGGGAGACTCTGCCCAGATGAAACACCCCGACTCGTAAGATGTCCCCAAAGACGACCAAAAGGGCCAAAAATCCAACGGAAGGCAGGTACATGAAACGGTACGCCATGGGATTGGCGATCGGGATGATATTGGAAACCGGGATGAGACTTAAAAAAAACCAAACAAAGAAAAAGGCCGCCTCCTTTTGATATCTGCGGATTCGGACAAGAAAATAAACAATACTGATCATGGCAATAACCGCAAACGGCACCGCCAGGTTTTGGGACTGATGAATGTTCGGGACATATCCCGGCGGTAAAGTTTTGACGGCAAACGGTAAAAAGAATCCCGTGACATAGGAAGAAAGAATATGAAGTATCGTCAAGACGCGTCCGACGCCCGATCCACAGGGAACGGAGGAATAGATCAGAGTAAAGTTCGGAAACAGGAAAAAATATGTATACAGATAAAAAGCCGTGATCCCCAGGAATCCCAGATAAGTTGAAAAAAACCGCTTCATCACGCCGGACATCTTTTCTCCCCGAACCAGAAAATCATAAGCGGCAACAATACCCAAATAAATGATCGCTGACTCTTTCGTAAACAAAGCCAGAAAAAAGGCCGCGTGCGATAAAACGATCCATCCGGCCCTTAAAAATTTTTTGTGCCTGTGGTGATGGATATAGGACAAAAAAGACACCAAAAAGAAAAAGGCGGCCAGGATGTCGGCCCGGTAACCGATCGCGCAGACCGCCTCCGTCTTGAAAGGGTGAACCGCAAACAAAAGCGCGCTCAATAAAGCCAACGGACTATTTCCCAAGATCAAAAATACCATGAAGTAAACCAAAACCCCGTTGCCGGCGTGCAAAAGAAGATTGTGCAGATGATAACCGAAAGGGTTCAGTTTCCAGATCCAGCGATCGATGAAAAATGTCGCTGATAAAACCGGCCTGTACGCCACGGATCCGCTGTGGAAATATTCCCCTTTGGAATTGAAGACAATGTCCGAGTCCGTCAGATAGTCGTGAGCAAATAAACGCGGAAAATTCTTCCACGACGTATAAAAAGTATTACGGACAATCACCACGTCATCATCCCCGACAAACCCATTCCCAAGGGAATTCCCGAACGTCAGCAAAGTCACCGCCGCAATGATCAGGATGGCTTTTCTATGCATGTGGACTTTTCCTATGGTTTCAGCATCAAAGGATTGAACTGTTTGACGGCCATGATCATGTAGGCCGTGCCGGCGATCGAACACGTCCTGGTTCCCAAAGGAGTATTCCACCCGTGCCCCGTATCGGCATTCTCCAAGGTCGCGTAAGGCAGACACCCTTCCCCCTGCCCCTTGGCCGACGGGCTTGAGATGATGAGTTTGTTGAGTTCGTCCAAATACGTCTTGGCCTTTTGCGCGTAATAGTCCGCCTTGATGATCTTTTTCTTGTCGGAGAAATAACCGCTCAACACCTGATAAGAGACAACCATCTGAGATGTCCATTCGGGGGAGACCATGCCGCCCAAGGGCATATGGGCGGCCTTGGCGAAATCAAAGCCGGTCACTTCCACCACAACCCCGCTGGGACGCTCGAAGGAAACATTCACCCCGCAGTGTTCTTCGGCAAAATCCATGATCTTCTGCGGATTCATCCTCAAGGCGCGCAGCTTCCCGGGTCCCAACGCCGCCAGCGACCAGGCCAAGGTGCCGGTGGCGATGGTGGCATCACCGCGCCCGTGATCAACCGACGGCAGATGATCCTCCTTGGCATGAGGAATGAGCGCGTATGTCCTCAACCACGACAAAACCTTTTTTTGGGCGATTTGATATTTTTGCTCTGCGGTGACCTCAAACATCATCCCGAAAAAGGCGTAGGCGTCCAAATTGTGTTCCGCCGAGAACCACGAAAATTCAGGCCCCCCCTTCAATCCGCCAGATCCGCCCGGATCCTTGTCCTGAACGGTCATCAGCCAGTCGGCGACGGCGCGGGCCACAGGGAGATAATAGTCATCCCCGGTCTTATGCGAATACTGCAGGACGGCAATACCGACCCAGATATTGGGGCCGCAATGAACCGTGCGCTCAGCGATCTCTCCGGAATCATAATCATAGGCATTCGCGAACCCCTCGAAATGATCCGTCAGTTTATTCCTAAAAAAATTCAAGATCCGCCGCGCATCCCGCTCATTGTTGAACAGAAGAAAAACATTGGCCGCCAGGGCCTGATCATAGATGAAGGCCCAGTTCTTGACGATTCCTACATCGCCTTCGAAACTCAAGACCAGACCCGTCGAGGGGGCCTGGTGGTTTTTTAACCATTGGCTCATCTTCTCCAGCACGTCTTTTTGCATACCGGTTTTCTGCCGCCTCAAGAGGGTAAGATCACCTGTGATCCGCGCCTCCTTCTTCAATAACTTTTCATATTGATTCTCCAATGGCCTCTTTTGCAGACGATCCTTGGCATAATCCCGCATCTGGCTGGAAAACATCTCCTTTTCGCGGTTGATCTCATCGATGAGACCCAGAACACGCTTCTCCTGTTGCTGCAGTCCAACCAGATGGTCAACCAATTTTTCATTGGTCATCCTCAGCCGGTAACCGTAAAAAGCGCTGATCAAAAAAACCAAAAATAAAACCGTGGCGGCGGCCGCAATGCTTGGGCTGGAAACGCTCAACCAACGCGCCTGGACAACCAAACGTTCCGCATCCCCGCGCGCGATCGAACAAAAACTCAAACCGACGAGATAATGTGCGGTCGGGGCCTCATCGACCTTACGGATCCAGGCGATTTTCGCGCCGGCCTGGATGGGAGACCGTCTGAAGGGTATCCTTATCCGCATTTCAACGACCGTACTCTGCGGATCCACGCGCTTCAAGACGTCTTCACTCAAAGCCGCCGTCTCCAAACAAATGCCTCCGGCGTTGACATTGCATGTAGAGCCTTGCTGCCATGTCGAGGTCAAGGCATCCGGCCCGCCCCCCCCGGGGATGATCCTGAATTCAACGGCAAGGACACTTTTCAGGCGGATGTATTTTCGTTGTTCGATGAAATTTATTTTCTGAGAGGCCTGAACCATGTGGTGGGAAAACCCTTCTATGAAGTCGGGAGAAGGTCAATGAGAGGCATTCTGACTCTTGATTCGGGAAAAATATTCCAAGAAACGCCGGTCATGACGCAGATTGTCAAGATCGCTGTCTTGTTCCAGATGATGAAAATCGTCATAACCGCAGTCGACGGCCTGTTGGATTGTCCGCAGGGCCCGATCGGTATCGCTCAACAGTGAATAACTGCAGGCAAGATTATAAAGCACAATGGGGTCTTCAGGCCTGATCCGAAACAGACGCTCGTCAATCTCGAGTCCTTTTTCATGCTGGCCCTTCCTTGTATACAAATCGCCCAGGGCGCTCAAGGCCTCCACGAAATCCGGTTTTTTGCGCAGGACCCCCTCGTAAAACTGAATTTCGAAATCCATATGATCTTTTTTGTCTCGTTGCATTTTATTGACGACCAAGATAATCCTTCATCCGGATGACGGCTTCCTTCAAATTCTCGTAACTTGAGGCGTACGAGATGCGGACGTACCCCTCACAAGAACTGCCGAAGGCCGGTCCCGGCACCAAGGCCACTTTTTTCTTTTTCAGAAGATTCTGGGCGAATTCCATGGAGGTTTCGCCGGTGGACTGGATGGAAGGGAAAACATAGAAAGCCCCGTCAGGCAAATGACATTTTAGTCCCATCTCGTTCAAGGCGCTGACGATGTAACGCCGCCGGCGCATGTATTCGCCTTTCATCTCCTTCACGGCCTGGAATCCGTTTTTCAAAGCCTCCTGGGCGGCCATCTGGCCGGTGATGGGCGCGCAAAGCATCGTGTACTGATGGATCTTGGTCATCGCCGCGATCACACTAGACGGACCGCAGGCGAATCCGATGCGAAAGCCCGTCATGGCGTAGGCCTTGGAAAAACCGTTCAGATAAATCACACGCTCCTTCATCCCTTCCAGGGAAGCCAGGGGCGTGTGGTCGAAATCATAGGTCAATTCATCGTAAATCTCGTCACTGATCACCAGGAGATTGTGCCGTTTGATCACCCGCGCGATGGCCAAAAGCTCATTCCTTGTGTAGGAAGCCCCTGTCGGATTGCAAGGATAATTGATCATCAGGGCCTTCGCACATCCCTTACGGCCTTTGGAACAGGCCTTTTCGATCTCATCCGGCGTCAGTTTGAATCCATTGCTGACATTCGTCTCAAGAAGCACGGCACTGCCGCCGGCCAATTCAACCACAGGCCGGTAGGAGACATAAATGGGTTCCGGAATGAGCACTTGGTCCCCGGGATTGAGGATTGCCCGGGCGGCCAGATCCAGGCCCTCGCTCACTCCAACGGTGATCAAGACCTCCTCTTCGGGATCGTAGCCCATCCCATAACGGTGTTTCAAAAAATGCGCGATCTGTTTTCTCAATTCAAGCATCCCCTTGTTGGAGGTATAAGACGTGAATCCCTCCTCCAGCGAAAAGATCGCCTTCTCCCGGATATGCCAGGGGGTGACAAAATCAGGCTCCCCGACGCCCAAAGAAATCACATCTTTCATGCCCAGCACCAGATCAAAAAAGGCGCGGATGCCGGAAGGGGCCAATTGCTCGACTCGATTGGAAATGTTGATCTTCATGATGATCCCCAAGACCGCTCAACTGGACGCGTGGTTAATACGATATATTCAGCCGCCGTCCTTGCGATTTTTTCTTTAAAATTTGTCCGTCTTCCTTGTACTTCTTCAGCAAAAAATGGGTGGTCGTGCCGCGCACGTTCTCCATCGGCGAAAGCTTGGAGGCCACAAAATTGGCCACCGTGTGGATATTTTCTCCCTCCACCACCAAAAGGAGATCGTAACTTCCCGAGACCAGATAACAGCTCGTCACCTCAGGGAAGCTATAAATCCGCTCGGCGACGGAATCAAACCCGACATCCTTCTGGGGCGTGATGTTCACCTCAATGAGCGCCCGCACAAAAGGGCCGGAGTCTTGAATCAAATCGTAATTGAGCATAGTCTTGTACCGGACAATGACCCCGCCTTTTTCGTACTTTTTGATCGTCTCCTTGACCGACGCCGTGGTTTTCCCCGTCAGTTTGGAAATCTCCTCGGCGCTGATCCGGGCATCCTTCGATAAAATCTCCAATATCTCGTCCATCAACGGCTCCTCTCTTGAAAATCAATGCCGCAAGGCAAAGATTCTGTTTCTCAACAGCCGGTTCTGCGCATCAACGCGTTTGATGTCATCCAGCAATTGTGATCTCTGTGAGCGTTCCTTCAACTGAAGTTCCAGCTCCAATTCTTCTTCCCGGTATTGGGCATCAAATAACTGCAATTGTCCCAGATCCCAGTCCCCTTCCTCATTGACCTCGCCGGGTTCGTTTTCTCTGAGCTCTTCAACGCTGCTCAAGGGACTTCGCGAAGGGCTGGAGGAACGTAGTGACTCCGTCCTGAGCGCAAGCGAAGGGATCGAGGAAGGTTCTTCTCTGTATGCGGTAACCGTTTTTTGAAGCTCAAGAAACTCCGATCTGACCGCTTCATACTCCGACTCAAGAGCCTTATTTTCCTCCAACAGACGATTGATCTCGGATCTGATCCTTCCAAGATCGTCGGGGGAGTCCCCCGCCGAAGAGACCTCGGCAATGAAAACCAACAAAAATATCCAAACCACTTTGCTCATGGGTTTTTATTATACAGAGTCCTCCTCCCATCGGCAAGTTGAAAAACGCCGATTGTTCATCCGCCGAAAACTTCTTGGCGGATGAACCCGGCGAAGCCCAAAGCGAAAACATTTGGGCGAAGATGGGTCATCAAAGGTACCATGGCCATGGGGATCCATTCAAAATGGGCGCGCCGTAATCTGCCCTCTCCTTGTGCGCCAGAAGGTGTTCGTCGATATACTTGCCGACGTTCCAGTGCCCCTTCGCAACGCGGTTCTTGACGAACAACTCCAGATCCGCGAACTCCCGCGTGATCTTCTTGACGAGAGTTTTATAACCATCGGATTTGGATAGTGCTTTAGGCATTTTTTATGCGCGTGACTGGGTTTATTCTCACTCTTCTTTTTCAAAAATTTGACGAAATTCCACCAAAAACTGCGCGGGCGTAACGATGGGGCTTTTCAAATACTGGCGCGCCTTAGGACTATGAAAATGCCTTATGTCCAGGCTCACCAGATAATGGATGTTTACATTTTTGGCAGCGGCCAGGATTGGCGCGTCATCTTTATCAATAGCGTTTTCTGCTTCGCGAATCTCTTGCGCTGTTGGGTCTGCGGTCACTATTGGTGAGAGGTTTTTGATAAATTCCCTGAATTCCCCGACAAGCCCGGGGAATTTCTTCTCAAAGACCCTGTCAGTTTCGACCAGAACACCTTTACTTAAAACAATGACGATCTCTCCGGCTTCGCCCAGATCGAGGATGGCCGATGATGCTCCTGTCTGGGATATAATACCGGATATAAGCACGCTGGAATCCAGAAAAACACGCCACGACTTAACGTCCATGGATCTCTTTTACGTATTGACGGCGCTCGCTTTTCAAGTCTTTAAGAAGATCATTCAAGCTGATTTTCTTGTCGCGCATTTGCTTTTGGACCTTCTTGGCCAAAAAACGGCGTAGCAAAGGCTTGGGCGTCATAACCAGGCACCTGCCGACGGCAAAAACATTAAGCTTCGTTTCCTTGTCCAGATGGAGGGCCTCCCGCATGTCTTTAGGGATAGTCAATTGGCCGCTTCCCCAGAGCTTGACCGACTTTGGCGCGAACGTTACCATGGCAAACCTCCCTGTGTGGATAATTTCATAGTTATTCGGAATTCCGAATTATTCATAATTCTGAGTAAAGAATATCACCGAAACCGGAATGTGTCAAAGGAGGTTTCCAAATTTCCAAGGGACATCCTCTGCTGTCTTTCGCCACGCGGTTCTTGACGAACACCTCCAGCTCCGCGAATTCCCGCGTGATTCTTTTGACAAGAGTCTTGTACCCGTCGGATTTGGATAGAGACTTAGGCATAAATAATTTAGGTTACGGTGTGTGTCTGGGGATTTCTGTGGGGATTTCTCTGACATTATCTCCCTCCTCCTTGAAAATGGTTAATGCTTGCTATTCAAGAGGGGGAATCGAGCGGGATTGGGCAGGTATCTCAGGAGAACTGAAATGATTGTATCAGGGCTTAACAATCTGTCAAACTCTTTCCTCCCCGGAAGCCAAATTCTCTATGGCATCATCACTTGATCCTTCCGTCACACGAAATTGCCCCACAAGCCTTTGCAATATCTGCGATTGTGTCAACATGCTCCCGGATGAGCTTGCCAGCTCCTCGGAAGCGGCCGCGTTAGCCTCCGTGATCGAAGTGTTTTCTTCCATCGCGGCGGCCTGATCCTGTGTCACGCCGGATATGGACTCAAGCTGCCGCGCCACTTTTGTAATGTCGGACACCATTTGTTTCAACTTTTTTCCCGCTTCTTGCGACAGCGACACACCCCGCTGGACCTGACCTGAACTTTCTCCAACGCGGGCTTTGATGTCTTTCGCGGAATCCGCGCTCCTTACGGCAAGTTTACGCACCTCATCCGCCACAACCGCGAAACCTTTCCCATGCTCCCCTGCACGGGCCGCCTCAATGGCGGCATTGAGCGCCAGAAGATTCGTTTGATCGGCGATATCGGTGATAATTTCAACAGCTTCATTGATTTGCTTGGAACCCTTTTCTATCTCTCCGATGGCCTCCACCGTAAGATCCATACCAACCCCCGTTTCTTCGGCACTCTTCGAAACACTTTGGGCGAGCCCGTTGGCCGATTGGGCGTTCATCGCGTTGGACTGAACGGAAGTGGAAAACTTCTCAAAACTCATTGATTGCTGTTGAGCCCCGTCCGAAATTCCTTGCGCGCTGGCGGAAACCTGTTGTGCGGCATCAGCCAACTGCTGTGCCGCCGTTTTTGCCTGCGCGACAACCAACTCAATTTTCTGAATGAACACGTTGAACCACTGCGCCAGTTCCCCAAGCTCATCGGTCGTTTCGATGTTGACCCGTCTTGTCAAATCTCCCTCACCCTGAGCCGCATCCTTAAGTTGATTTGTCACGGCTTGTATGGGTTTGACAATGATTTTCCGCGAAAAATAATATGTGATGACAAAAGTCCCCAAAAACGCGGCCATCAACAAACCAATCAAAAAGACAAATTCTTGTCTGGCTTGGGTAGCTACGAAAGCGGCCCTTCGGGCGACATCCTCAGCCATTTTATCTTCCACCTCTTTCAATAAATCGATTTTCTGGGTGGTGGATTGAAACCAATGGGCGGC
>CAYIQK010000043.1:0-7437 GCA_964365515.1 uncultured Planctomycetales bacterium
GGCAGGCCAGGATGTCTTGAATCGGTTGGAAGATTTGCGTGTCCCTACGATCGCCCTCATTGACGGTGTGGCGTTGGGCGGCGGTTGTGAATTGGTCTTGGCCTGCCGGTATCGCCTGGCGACTTTTAATGAAAAGGTGAGAATCGGCCTGCCGGAAGTCAATCTCGGCATCATTCCAGGATTCGGCGGCACTTATCGTCTTCCGCGGCTGGTCGGCCTTGCCGAAGGGCTTAAGATGATCCTTGCCGGCAAACCCGTGGATGGCCGTAAGGCCCTCAAAATCGGCCTCGTGGACCGGCTTGTTCCCCAGGCCGGAATTAAGAACCACCTTCTGGAGTTCATCAAAGACATCCGCCAAAAGAAATTCATCTCGGACAAATACTCCCGCCGCCGCCTCAAAGGGTTGTCCTTGGTTTTGGACGGTTCGTTGATCGTTCAATCGATCATCTTTCAACAGTCCCGCCAATCCGTCTCAAAGCTGACGCATGGATTTTATCCGGCCCCGTTGAAAGCCATTGAGGTCGTCAAAGAGAGTTTTTACACCGGCAGCCGCCGCAAGGGCATGGACATCGAATCCAAGGCCTTCGGGGATCTGGCCGTCACAACGATTTCCAAGAATCTCGTGCAGGTTTTTTATCTGTCGGAGAAATACCGCAAACTCACCATTGAAGGGGCCGGAAAGATTGCCAAGCGGGAGATCCGCAAATGCGGCATCTTAGGCGCTGGGATCATGGGCGGAGGGATCGCCCAGCTTTTGAGCAGTAAAGGTATCACAACGCGTCTGAAAGACGTCAACGCAGACGCCCTGGCCAAGGGACTGCACGCGGCGCATCAGATTTACACCGACGCCGTGCGTAAACAGCGCATGAAACCCAATGAAATGATGCTCGGTATGGCCCGCATCAGCCCGACGATTGATTACAGCGGATTCGGCAATGCCGATATCGTCATCGAGGCCGTTGTCGAGAATATGGATGTGAAAAAGAAAGTCTTTGCTGAGTTGGATCGCGCGGCCGGCAAAGAGACCATCTTAGCCACCAACACATCCGCCTTGTCGGTCACAGAGATGGCGAATCAGACCCAAGATCCCTCGAAGGTGGTCGGCATCCATTTCTTCAATCCGGTTCAGCGCATGCCGCTGGTTGAAATCGTCAGGACAGAGGCCGCCTCCGACGAGACACTCATCACGGCATTGAATTTTGTCCGTCGTCTGGATAAAATACCGATTGTCGTGAAGGATTCCTGCGGATTCGTGGTCAACCGGATTCTCTTGGGTTACATCAACGAGGCAGGGCGGCTTTTGGAGGAGGGGAATTCGGTTCTTGCCATTGACAGCATCATGACGGATTTCGGCATGCCCATGGGGCCGTTTATGCTTTCCGACGAAGTGGGCTTGGACGTCGGCATCAAGGTCTTGCACACCTTAGCGCAAGGATTGGGGGATCGCTTCAAACCGACGGATATTTTTGAGAAGGTCTATGCCAAAGGATTTTTGGGTAAGAAATCCGGCAAAGGGTTTTATACCTATGGAAAAAAACGCCGGCCGAATCCGGACGTTGTCCGAATGCCGGCGACACAAGAATCCTCCGCTGGATTCGATAGGGGTGAATGCCTCAAGCGCATGGTCTATCTCATGATCAATGAGGCCGGGTGCTGTCTTGAGGAAAGAATCGTTGATGACCCCGGAGCCATTGACGTCGGCATGATTTTCGGTACGGGGTTCCCGGCGTTCCGCGGCGGGTTATTGCGTTATGCCGATTCCGTGGGGATCGCAGGTATTGTGGATGGACTCAAAGCTCTCCAGCAGAAATTCGGCTCTGACCGTTTCCGGCCATCGGAATATCTCTTGAAATTAAAAAACGAAAATCTAAGATTTTACTCTTGATCGCCTTTTGAGAAAAAATGCAGAGCAGACAAAGACAAAAGATAATCTTCGGTCTCATCGGCAGTATCGGCGTCGTGCTGACTTTGGCTGTCCTCATCCTGTATTCCAAAGAATACTGGTTTTTGAAATATCACAGCAATCGCTACGGCTTTTCCGTCAGATATCCGGCGCAGTGGTCATTGACGGAAAACAAAGACGGCGCCGCCGTCATTTTTTCTTCCCCGATGGCAACCAAACTGGACACATTCAGCGAGAACGTCAATATCGTGGTGCAGGACATTTCATCCCGGCCGATGGATTTACAGAAGTATACCCAGACGGCCATCCACCAGATGCAGGTGGTTTTCGAGCAGAATCTGGAGATTGTTGAGTCTTCCCCTGCCATGCTCGCCGGCCTGCCGGCGCACAAGTTCGTTTTTATCGGCAAGGGGCCGGATACGGAGCTTCAATTCATGAGCGTCTGGACGCTGGACGACCTGACGGCATATCAGGTCACGTATACAGCGCCCTCGTCAGGATATGCACAGTACCTCGTCAAGGCCCAAGGAATCATCAACTCTTTTTCTCTCAAATGATATGTCGACAGCTGTTGAAGAAAAAATGGAAGTCTCCAATGCCGGTATCTCCCTTTGTCCCGTGTTCGGTGAATGCGGAGGGTGTCTTTACCAGGATATCGCATACACCAGCGAACTGGCGATCAAAGAGGAGGGATTGAAAAAAATGCTGCCGGAAGGTTTGGTTCGCAGTGAGGGAGGAATCGAACCGATCGTTGCCTCGCCTCAATTCTATCATTACCGCAACCGTTTAGACCTCAAGATCCAGCGGACGAAAACCCAGGGGGTCCTCATCGGTTTTACGCCGCGTTCCGGGCGCGGCATTGTCCCGGTACAGACCTGTTTGATCGCGGATGAAAAAATTGCCGGATTCATCCCGAAGCTTAAAGAGGAAGCCGCATCCAAATTGACGCCGCGTTACCGCCAGGCCAATCTGACGGTTAGAACCGGAGACGGCCCAAGGGTTCTGTGGGGAGGCATCGGCCGGCATTCGTGCCGCTTGGCGAGCGCGGATTATTTTTGGACGGAGATTGAAGGGAAGAAGATATTCTATTCGCTGGATACTTTTTTCCAGGCCAATTGTTCGATCCTGCCGGAGGTGTTCCGGCGTATCCGCGCCTTTGACTTTTGGAATTCCCAAACAATTTTTTATGATCTCTATGGCGGCGTCGGGCTCTTCGGCATCGGTTTGGCCGATAAAGTCAAGAAAGTGATCCTGATCGAGGAATGTCTGTCATCGCTTGAACTGGCACGGCACAATGTCCAATATCATCAACTCAAAAATTTCGAGATCATCGCCGGGAAAGTGGAGGATGCGTTAGCGTCTTTTCTGCCGGTCGATGCGGGAAGCGAAAGGGTGGCCGTCGTTGACCCGCCGCGCGCCGGGTTGAGTGATCATGCCCTGGCGCTGTTAACCTCGGCGAAGGAGTTCAGCCGTATCCTATATCTGTCGTGCCACCCACAAGCGCTGGTGCGCGATTTGAAGGAGTTTTTGCAAAAGGGCTGGCGGATTGAGCGTGTCATCCCCTTTGACTTCTTTCCGAGGACGAAACACTTGGAGACATTGGTATTATTGGTAAATGGAGACCCATTATGAGCATGTATGACAAAAATATTGGTGAAGAGAAAAAGGCTTCGTTGGAATTCGCGGAGGCCTCGCGGGAGACCAAGTGGAAATACCCCAGTTTTGCCCTTCAGCTTTTCCACGGAAAACCCGACTGGACATTGATTCATCCTTTCCCTTGTCAATCCAGGGAGGACGAAGAGCTTGGAGATGAATTCTTGCAGAGATTAGAAATTTTCCTGAAAGCGAACTTAGATCCCAATGAGGTGGATAAGACAGGTGTCATCCCGGAGTCTGTGATCAAAGGACTGGCCGGGTTGGGGGCATTTGCCATCAAGGTGCCCAAAGAATACGGCGGCCTGGGATTGAACCAGGTCAATTACAACCGGGCGATTCATCTGGTGGCCAGTTATTGCGGTTCGACCGCGGTTCTTCTCTCGGCGCATCAGAGTATCGGGGTTCCTCAGCCGCTGAAGCTCTTCGGCACCGAAGAACAGAAAAAGAAATATTTCCCGATGTTCGCGCAAGGCGTCATTTCCGCCTTTGCTTTGACCGAGACCGAGGCCGGTTCGGATCCGCGCATGATGACGACCACCGCCACGCCGGCGGAGGACGGCCGGCATTTCATCATCAACGGCGAAAAACTCTGGTGCACCAACGGCCCCATTGCCGGGGTGATCGTCGTGATGGCCGTGACACCTCCGAAGATCGTTCACGGAAAAGAAATCAAACAGATCACGGCTTTCATTGTTGAGACCAACACCCCCGGTTTCGAGGTCGTGCACCGCTGTAAATTCATGGGATTGAACGGCATTCAAAACGGCCTTTTGCGTCTTACCAACGTCAAGGTTCCCAAAGAAAATATCATCTTGGGCGAAGGCGATGGCCTCAAACTAGCCTTGACGACCTTGAACACCGGCAGGCTGACCCTCCCGGCCGCGTCAACGGGTATCGCCAAGTGGTGTCTGAATGTGGCCCGCCGTTGGTCGGTAACGAGGAAGCAATGGGGGGCCGCCATCGGCGAACACGAAACAATCGCCTTGAAACTTTCGTACATCGCAAGCCACACCTTTGCGATGGATGCCATGACGTGGCTCACAGCGGCGATGGCCGATGATAAGAAGAAAGATATACGACTGGAAGCGGCGATCGCCAAACATTTTTGCACCGATCACACCTGGCGCATCGTGGATGAAACCCTGCAGATCCGCGGCGGGCAAGGGTATGAACAGCAGGATTCCTTGAAAAAGCGCGGGATGGAAGGGTGGCCTGTAGAACGTGTCATGCGGGATGTGCGCATCAATCTGATCATTGAGGGGACCTCCGAGATCATGCGTCTTTTCATCGCCCGCGAGGCGTTGGATCCGCACTTGAGCCGGATGAAACCGCTCTTGAGCTCGAGAGCGACACTCGCGCAGAAATTCCAAAGCGCCGCCGGCTTGTTGGGATATTATTTGGGATGGTATTTCAAGCTGTGGCTGCCCTCATGTTCTTGTTTGAGCGGTCTGAACCCCAGACTGCGGTTCCACGCGGATTACGTTCAGGCGGGCAGCCGGCGCCTGGCCCGTGAGGTTTTTCATCAGATGATCTGTTATCAGCAAAAGCTTGAGACGCATCAGGCCGTCTTAAACCGCATCGTGGATATCGGGACGGAATTGTTTGCCATGGCTTCGGCCTGTTCCTACGCGGATCATCTGATCAAACATCAGAAGGCAAAGGAGAACGCTTTGGACTTGGCGGATCTTTTCTGCCGGACGGCCCGGGAACGCGTGGAAGGCCTTTTCCGGGAAAATCGATCCAACTGTGATCCCCAGGGCATTTCCGTCGCGCGCAAACTTCTGGCCCAGTCCTACGCCTGGCTGGAGGATGATATCATCAAATAGATTCCATCAAAATATGCCCGACATCACTTCATTCATCACCCGTTTTAATCTCGTCAAGCATATCCCGATCTTCGAGGGGTTGAACTGGCTCGAATTGCAGAGGATCGCCCGCAAATCGGCTGTGTCCGAATATAAAAAAGGCGATATCATCTGCCGCGAGGGCGCGCCGCCGGATTTTTTTTATTGCCTGATCTCCGGCCGTTTGCAGGTCTACACCACAACAGCCGACGGGAAGAAAGACAATGTTGATTTCATCCACCGGGGCATGCATTTCGGCATCATCTCGCTTTTAACGGGGGAGAATCACTCCACGAGCTTTGAGGCCTTCAATGATTCGGTGATCCTCAAGATCCCCAAAGACGACTTCCACGCGATTCTCAAGTCCATCCCTCAACTTGGCATCCGTCTGAGCGAAAACCTCTCCCGCCACATCCGCCAGAACGTCCAGGGCACCAAGTCCGTGTTTGAAAGTTCGATCATCTCGATCTACAGCCCCGTCAAGGGGACGGGAAGCTCCAGCTATGCTATCCATCTGGCCTTAAGTCTTCAGCAGCAGACCGGCAAAAGGGTCATCTTCATCAACATCCATTCGCGCCAAAAGATGGAACACGCCATCGACGACGCGTCACCCCGCTGGCATATCCCTTCCGTTGATCTGACGGAGATCGTTTCCGATCATGAAAAAATCCGGGAATGCATCAACCGCAACAGTTTGAAAGTGGATCTCTTGAATGTTTCTTTCAATCCCGAAGATACGACACTCAAGCGCCAAATCGGCCTTTTTGTCAGCAGTTTTGTCGGGGACTATCATTATGTGGTGGTGGATCTCCCCAATGAAATGGACGACATTGTCTTTGAAACCTTGACCCAGGCTGATATCGTGCATCTTTTGGCCGTGGACCGCGGCAAGGACTTGGAACTGATCCGCAATGTCGTCGAGCGCCTCACGGGAACCCTGAAGGGAAAGTTCCGCGAAGAGAAACTGCGCGTCATCATCAGGGCCTCGCACGCGAAGATTTACCTTTCTTTTGAGGAGATCAACAAAACCATTGACCACCACGTTTACGCGACTTTGCCGGAGATCCAGACTGGCGAGTTGACGGAACGGGAGAACTCCCAATACTTGTCATTCATGCGGCTGCCGGCGCGAAGCGAATACGTCAAGGCCGTCACCCGCGTCGCCAGAGAAATCGGAGGTGTCTCAGTGGGGCTGGTTTTGGGAGGCGGCGCGGCGCTGGGAATCGCTCACATCGGTGTCCTCAAAGTCCTGGAACAAGAAGAGATCCCCATTGATGTGGTCGTGGGAAGCAGTATGGGCGCGATCCTCGCCAGTCTGTGGGCCATCGGAAAAAACGCCGGTGAGATCGAAACCATTGCCAAAGAGTTCAGTACTAAGAGGGCCATGCTCAATCTGCTGGATCCGGTTTTCCCGGTTTCGGGCTTGATTGGCGGGCGGGCCATCGGTCGTTGGCTCAAAAAACACATCGGTCACCGGACTTTTTACACGACCCGGATTCCTTTGAAGGTCATTGCCTATGACCTGATCCGCAGGGAAGAGATCATCATGGACAGCGGATCCATTGTCGACGCCGTCCGCAAAAGCATCGCCATCCCAGGGGTGATCGAGCCTGTCCGTGAACGGGACCGCCTGATCATCGACGGCGGGGTTCTCAATCCTCTGCCGACGAATGTGCTTTCGCATAAGGGGATCAAAAAGATCATTGCCGTGAACGTCCTTCAGTCTCCCGACGATGTTTCCGCGGGATTTGACATTGCCAAACATTTTGAGATGGAACAGGAACAGCTGCCGTTTCGCAAGGCCCCTTTTCCATTCCTCAGATTCCGGATTTTGCGTACGATCCTGCGGCCGTTCAAACACAATATCTCCGATATCATTGTTCGGACCCTCCAGGCCAGCGAGTACGTCCTTTCCGAGAAAAGCGCCCAGCAGGCCGATGTTTTGATCCATCCAGACTTAGTGGGGTTCAACTGGTTCGAACTCTATAAGGTGGATGAGCTGATCAAGCGCGGGGAGGAGGCCGCCCGCAAGGC
>CAYIQK010000043.1:7537-9324 GCA_964365515.1 uncultured Planctomycetales bacterium
TCGGTTCCCGGGCCAGCCGTCTGGCGGTTGTCCAGGTGGATGAAGTCCTCGCGCTTTTGAAAGGGCAGGGGATCGTGGTTGAATGCGAACGCCGGACCTACGCGACGACCGGCGACAGGGACAAAACCACTTCGCTTTCAACCGGCGCGGCGGATGATTTTTTTACCGACACCTTAGACAATGCCGTTTTGAACCGCGAGGTTGATATCGCCGTCCACAGCGCCAAAGATTTGCCTCAGACGATGAATGAGGGGTTGCGCGTCTTCGCATTGACGAATAGTGCGGATGATACCGATGCCTTCGCCGGCCGCGTCAAGTTCAAGGATCTGCCGCCCGGCGCCAAAGTGGGGACCAGCAGTGAAATACGCCGGAAAGGCATCAAAGAATTGAATCCCACTATTGAGGTGGTGGACATCCGGGGGGATGTCATTGAGCGGCTGAACCTGATCGCGAAGGGGATTTGCGATGGTGTCATTGTCGCCACGGCGGCCCTGAAGCGTTTGGGTTTGGAAAAACATATCCAGGACATCATGCCCTGGGAGGCGGCACCGTTGCAGGGGCAATTGGCAGTTGTCGGCCGAGCGAATGATATGGCGTTCGAGAATTTATTTGCCGCAATCGATGCGCGCCGAAGTTACGGGACGGTCCGGCTCGTCGGCGCAGGCCCCGGGGATCCGGATCTGATCACCGCCAAGGGCATCAAGGCCCTGGGAAAAGCGGATTGCGTGTTCCATGATTATCTCGTTCATAAAGATCTCTTGGACTACGCCCCCAAGGCGGAGAAGATTTATGCCGGCAAACGTAAAGGCGCTCACGCGATGCCGCAGGAAGATCTGAACCACCTCTTGCGCCGCAAGGCCATGGCAGGCAAAACGGTCGTGCGGCTTAAAGGCGGCGATCCTTTGATCTTCGGCCGCGGCGCCGATGAGATCGATTATCTGCGCCAATACCACATCCGGGTCGAAGTCATCCCCGGCGTGAGTTCAGCCACGGGGATCCCTTCGCGGCTGGGGATCCCGCTGACGGCCCGAGATATTTCTTCATCCGTCGCGTTTGTCAGCGGCTACCGGCAGGGAGAAAAAGAAACTGGACATGACCTTTTAGACATCCCGCGGGCCGGCACGCTGGTCTTTTTGATGGGTTTGACCAAGCTGGAACAGATTATCCGTTCGCTGCAGGCCGCCGGCTGGAGCGAGCAAACCCCCATTATGATCATTTCAAAGGGAACTTGCCCCGAAGAGAAAATCGTTCACGGGACGCTGGCGGACATCCGGCAAAAAGCGAAAGATGAACCGCTGGAGCCGCCGGTCCTGATCATCGTCGGCGAGACGCTGCGGTTTTATCGACCCGCCCCGGCGACGCGCATCTTGTACACCGGCACCGACCCGGAGCAGTTTCACTCGGCCGGCGAGGTGATCCCTTTCCCGATGATCGAAATCACGCCGGCGCCGCCGGCCGCCGGCCAAATAAAAACGTTGCTAAAAAATCTCGGCATTTACGATATAATCCTTTTCACCAGCAAATTCGGGGTGAAATACTTTTTTAAACTGCTGGCCAGGGAAGGATACGCGGCGAAAAAATTAAGCAAAAAAACATTTGTCGCCATCGGACAGTCAACGGCCGGGGCGTTGGCACAAGAAGGCGTTTCCGTGGCACTGGCCGCCCGGGTCGAAACAAGCGAGGGGCTTTTCCAGGAGATGACCGGGAAGCTGGAACTGCGCGGCAAAAAAATCCTGTTCCCGCGCTCGGCGCTGCCGAACCCGTACTTAAAACAAAAATTGACCGGG
>CAYIQK010000044.1:0-1165 GCA_964365515.1 uncultured Planctomycetales bacterium
TCCTCCAGTTCGCCGCTCGCCGCTGGCACGAAGGGGGTTGATGCCGCAACGGTTCAAAAGGCAAACGAACTGCTTTTCCAGCTCCGCAAAAAAGAAAATAGAGATACTGTGGCAGGCAGGCGGCACCCCGATGCCCCGCTCAAGGAAAGGACAGCTGTATTTTATGAACAGCTTATGGATGGCTGGGATGAGCAACAGCGCGGTAAATACGGCACAATCGCGAAGAGGTTCGCGAATCAGATCGCCCGTATGAGCATCTCTATGCCTTTCAATGAACAATTAATGACTGAAAATGTGATAAGGGCGGCTGGCGGGCTTTTGCTGGAGGAGATCAAGGCGCTCGCGCTTTACTACAAGCCGAGCAAGGGGTTGGCAAATATGCTTGTCAAGGTCGGAGCAGATAGAATATTAGAGATGCGCTCAATAGTACACAGGCAAATCTACCCATATCCCGGCGCGATCATTCAGAGCAGTTTCGGCGCGCCTGACCCGGAGGGTCATTTTAACCGCAAGATCTCCGAGTTTGATAACGCTGTTGAGACAGTTAAGAATGAGTTATTGTCGCGCAAAAAGCTCTTGTCCGAGCAGGCATACAAAAAGGCCTATAAGATTATATATAAGAAATTCAATGTTTACAGATATCACTACAACAAGGCGCTGAAACAGGTTTTGGATATGGTAAGCCAAGGCGAAGAAGGCGCGGCAGTAAAACTTCCAGAGTCATTTGAGCGCATATTCATCTCACTTGGATCGGCTGTTAATGGAATTGACCTTCGAATAAATCCGGTGTCATATTCTATAAAGCGCCGTGATGTTGTGGCAATCTTCCAGGATTTTCAAACAGCGCAACAGGTTTTCTATCCCGTGTGGGCAAAGGAGAAATTGGAAAAATATAAGATCGAGTTATTGAAGGTTTTGGGAAAATCTAAAGAGCAATTAAAATCTGCCCTGCGCGATATAAAAGATGAAAAAAAGCGCGACGCCTTGCAAGAGACGATCAATCAAAGGATATATAGGGATTTTGTCAAGCCACTGGCTCAAGCGGCGGCTTATTTGGAGTTAGAGGTTAAAAAGAAATCTGCGGATGAGGCATATGAGACATTGAAGCAGAAACTCCCTGACTGGGTAAAGCCGTTAGAGGTCTCCAGAGAAGAACAAGAAGCGC
>CAYIQK010000044.1:1265-9281 GCA_964365515.1 uncultured Planctomycetales bacterium
AAACTCCCTGACTGGGTAAAGCCGTTAGAGGTCTCCAGAGAAGAACAAGAAGCGCAATGGCAGACAATATTAAAACAACTTACAGGGCGGATTGTAAGCGATGAGCTGCTTGCCAGGCTTGTAACCGAGGCGTTTGATGAGGAGAATGAAAGACTTAAGGGCGCGGAAGAAGGCGCCGGCAAATCTGCGCCCGGCGAAGAAGAGGAATATTATCGCCTCCGTCTTGACGCGCATTCTGATTCCGGCTCCGCGGACTTATCGGCTATATTAACAATACTTGCGATAACCGCTGGAGGCGCGGCATTTGGTTTATTAAATATGTTGACGTTGGCTGATATGGATGGGTTTTCCAGGTTGGTGGTTATTGGCGGCGCGGTCGCTGTTGGCGGCGGGGTGTCTGAACACGCAAGGCAGCTATTCAGGCGGATAATGGCCTGGCTGGCCGTAGTGCTTACGGAAAGGGGCGGCTTGGGTAGAGAGAAGAATCAGCTGGACGACAGACAGGACGCGCCGCATGATCTGCTTCAACTCATTGTGGAAGGACGTATTAATCAAAAACAGATGCGTGAACTTCTCGCTCAGTTTGAGCCAAAGCAGGAAGAGCTGATCGCGCCATTCACTCTTAATAAAGATAGAATAACCATTAAACACTTATCCCGGGGGATGCGCGCCAGCCACAATTATGTGGTAAAACTGCTGGAGGACATTCCTCGAGATGGGATATATCTTGCCCGTCCCGCGGTTGAGAAGCGCTTTAGCCATCTTGTTAGCATTGGTATTGCCGCGCGACATTTGAATGTGGCCCCCAAGAAATTACGTAGAATGTTAAGTAAATTAGGGCAAGCCGGCATTGCCCCTGAAGGCTTCGCGCCCATCTCCGCCATTAATCGCCTGATCTATAATAGCAAAATGGCTGTTCCATTATCAGTTGCCATTGAGCGGTTGAAAGAGCCTCTCCCCAATCTTGCCGTCATCTTCCATGATGTAGTCATTGATGTAAGACGATATGTCGTATCTAACGAGGTTATAAAGCAACGCTTTGGCGGGCGCAGTAACATTACCGCTGTCACCAGGGAGAGTCTATCGCGGGATGACCCCGGACAGGCGGGAATTTTGGTAGAGGATTTCTTTACGCTGATAGAGGCAGCCCGGGCAGGAGAACTGCGCATTGAGCCGCAAGAAACGACAGCACCCGCCGCGGATACTGTTTTGCCTTCCGCGGCGGACAGGCGCTTGAAAGAGGATCCGGAGACTGTGCTTGCTCAAATTGTCCAGGATGCGATTGGTCAACTCAGGCGCCGATATCAGAATGAGCCTGAGACTGAGACTCTCCTGGCGTCTGTGCTTACTTCTTTTGAAAAGCGGGTAGTTGCCGAGGCATTGCGCGTTACAAACCGCAAACCTGGGCAGGTGCGGCTCATACTTGAAATCATATTTGACAAAAGCAGACAATTTTCTGCTAAACAAGCTGTGGTCTTCTTCGAGGAGATGAAAGCCGGCATTGGCGCAAGCCGCGGAGAGGTTGAGCTCCTTCAGAAATGGGCTTCCAGTATCGCGGATGACCTCCGCCCGATCGCGGGTGGTTCACCGGCAGATGAGGAGCGCGAGCAGGGCCAATGGGTGTATTTCTTAAATCCGGGAGAGGTTTTTAAAATCGCGGATCTGCGGAACTCCAGAGACGCGATGTTGGAGTATGCAACAGCGAAGGTCAGGGAGATCCTGAAAATCCGCATGGGGTCATTTCTTGGCCAGTTTGTTTTTGATAAACTCCATAATAAATTTATTTTACAGGAAATGTTTGATGAGATTATCCAGCGGTTATGGCCGTGGGAAGTGCGGCTTCTGTGGGATTTGAGAGAAGAGATCTTCGGCCCGCATGAGATGGGGGAAGTGATTTACGATATTTTTGCCAGAGAAATCGGATTCAGCATGTTTCAGATTGTCAGGATGGCATTTGATCGATCCGCGCGCGCAGAATCGATTGTTAAAATATTGCGGGAAGTCGTCGGTATTATTATAGAACAAGGAGCCAATGTTTTACCGCCGTCCGATATCACCGGATTCATGGAGGCCTTGAAAGAGATCCATCGTGAAGCCAAAGAGGAGGAAAATATAACAAGGTCACCGTTTGTTTCGGAAATGCGCCATATTTATAAGAGCCTCCGGCCGGCGGAAGAGGGAAGCTCAAAAGAGAAAGCGCGCGCGAAGCTGTTTTTTGGCTATATCGAGAAGATAAGACTGCACGTTAAAAAGAGAAGGGAAGAAGGAGAGGCTGTTAGTTTTATCCCGTTTTTAAGCAGGAGAGGCAGAGTCTCCTCGCCGGTGGGTGGAAATGAAGAAGATGGAAGCCGTAGAGAGGAAGCCGGCGCGGGTGATTTCTATCTGATGCGAAAGCCGTCTTTTTCCAGGACAACCAATCGTTTGTCGAAGCTTTCCGGTGTCAGTCTTTTGAAGAGTTCTTTCAATGAGCTTATGATGACATTAGCCGTTGGGGGACTGATTCTTATGCGGGAATCCGTTACTTCCCGGCGGACATTTTCATCAACAATCAGGCGCATATTAAGCGGTTTGAGAGAAGGGGATAAGTTCCCCGTTTCTGATGACTTCACTGGCGTAATGGAGGGCCGCTTGAATGTGCTCTTTGGTAAGTTGAGGGTAGGCGTTTTTGATTATGTTTTCAGGGGTTTCTCCCGCCTCAAGCATCTCGAGCACAAGATAAATCATGACGCGCGTGGTTTCCCCGTTTATCTTAAAACAGATCTCGCCGTGGCATATCGCGGGATCAGATCCGATGTAATCTTGCCAGTTCATATTCATCTCCTTAATTACATTTCAACTATAACATCTTCCTTCCCTTCTGTCAACGTGGGGTTAAGAGAGAGGCAGGAGGGGAACGGCGCCATGCACGCGCCGTTGCTGACGCCGGAGCCGAAGGCTGACAACCCCGCCTCCTCACCTGTGGAGAGAACAGAACTGTCCATTTTCTCGGTTAGCCGGGAGAAGTCCGCAGGCTTATTTCAGGAGATTGAGGAATTCCTCTACGGAAAGGCCGGCGTCTTTGAGAATGCCCTTCAGCGTCCAGCGGTCAACTTCGCGGTGATTGGGAACAACCAGGGTGATTTGTCCGGCGGGATGGAAAAGTTTGACGTGGCTGCCGCGCTGGCCAACCTTGACGTAACCGGCGCGCAGGAAAGCGTGGACGATTTCATTGCCGGAGAGAAGCGGCGGCTTCATATCGCGAGGTTTAAGACTTTATGGGAGGAGGTAGAGCGGACATCCTTCGGGTTTGGTTCAAGATACAGCAGAACGGCTTCTTTGATGTTTCTGACGGCTTCTTTCTCGGTTTTACCCTGGCTGTGGCAGCCGGGAAGCGAGGGGACACTTGCTACGATGTATCCGTCCTGGCCTTTTTCAATCACAACTTTGATCTTCATTGTTATCACCTCCCAAAGAGAATATACATCAGCCCATGCGCAAAGTCAAGGTGACGCGTTTCAATTCATCAGGCTTTTGATGAATTCAGCCAGTTTGGCCTCCGGGGCTTCCTCCTCGCCCCTCGTCAAGCCGGGGGCTGCGCCCCTCGATCCTTCGACTAGCGCTCAGGATCGAACCCTGAGTGCAATCGAAGGGTCCGACAGGCTCGGGACTTGGCCTGAGCGAAGTCGAAGGCCTGCGTCGCTTTCTGCCACAATGCAGGCAAAAAGCTCCTCGCCGGTGGGAAACAAAAATAGGACCATCCCCAATTCCTTGAAAGACGTTGCACAAATTCTTAAGAATGAAGGATTGTATGGGCCCAGTATTGACAATATCTTCAACAGAATCGTTAGGATGAAAGATGCCATAAGAGTAGCTAACTTTTTCATCTCCTGTGCCCGGGCTTTTAAGCAGGAAGGCTTGGACGAAGATTCTATTATTTGCATCCTGCTCTCAATATCCTTTCAAAAATGTCCGTTGCAAATAATTTCGCGTGTAATAAAGGCAGAACCTCAGATAGCCGCCGTTCTCCGGGTTTATAAGAAACAAGGGCAGGAGCCTCTTGCTCTTTCTATGGTCCTTTCCATTGTTTCCAGAAAAGATTTGTTGCAAATACTTACGCGCCTGATAGAGGTAGCGCCCCAAATAGCTACCTGTGAGACAGCCCTTAAAAAGGAAGGGGTGGATGATTTCAATACGACGCAGATTATTGATTCCGTTATTTCCATTATTCCCATGAAAAACTTGTTGCAAATAATTTCGCGTCTGGAAAAATGGGCGCCACAGATAGCCTCCCTTTTCCGGGCTTTTAAGAGTGCATGGTTGCCTGATACGGTGAGTAGTATTCTTCCAGGGATCCTTTCCAGAAAAGATTGGTTAACAACAATTCTGTTCTTGACAAGGGCAGTTGTGCGGACAGATAAAACACAAGCGTTTCGGAAGAAGAGAGAAGAAATGTTCAGACGACTGAAAAGGGAAGGTTATTTCTCAAAGAGCAGTGTCAGGGTTTTAAGAGAAGATGGTGGCGGCGGAAGCGCCTGCGTGGTAGGCAGGATAGGATCTTACGATATTCTTCTGACAGCCACCCATGTTGTTAAAAAGTATCCTACGGTTGAGATTGAGAGCAATAAAGGGGATCTGCTCGGCGAGGCGACAGTTGTTTTGCGCAACCACCGGAAAGCCTTTGGGGAACTTGAGACAGACGATTTGGCTATTTTGGCCATGAAAAGGCAGCGAGGCGAGGGGCGGCTTGAGCCCATCGCCTTAGATACAGAACATAAACAGGGAGAGAGGGGTGTTCTGGTCAGTGGATATAATGCAACGGTTGCTTATGGGGAACTTATCTTTTTAGAAGATGTTGTTGATTTGGCTGGGGTTATTGCGAAGTCTGGCGATTCTGGCAGTCCATCTTTTATTATGCGAAGGATCAACGGACAAAATGTTTTGTTTGTATCAGCGATTATGGTAAACACTCCTGTTTTTAGACCCGTTACGCGTGGCATGGTTGTTTCTCGCGCCGCTGTTGGGCGCATGCTAACCGGGTTGGACGGGCAGACCTCGATCTTTGTGAGGGTTACTGCTGAAAAAAGGATGATCAGAGCTGTTCGAAAGTTCTTATTGCTCCTGAAGGATGTCTATAACCACAAGTTAGATTTCAACGTATACCGAAAAAGGATTGGAGCCGGCGGAATTGTTCCAGCAAAATTTAAAGCCCGGGGGTTTCCTGCCGTGTCCGAGTGGGAAGATTTATTTAAGCAAGCGGTTGAGGAGGGGGATTTTGACCGAGCGCGGGCTATTATAAAGGAAAAGCTGACAGCGCTTATTTTAGCGGACGGAGAGCCGTCAGCCGACAGCGATCCTTCCTCCTCGCCCCTCGACTCTGCCCGGGGTGAGCCCCTTAAGACGCCGGGGACTTCGTCGCCCCGCCCAAGGCGGGGCTCCTCGCCGGTTCGGTTTGCTGAGAGATACTATCGCGAGTCGCTCAGGGCCTTAAGCGAGGCTGGGCCTCTGGCCCGATACTTTGCAACAGGCAACGATCCCGCGCGCTATCAGAGAATTCATCATGCTGTCAAACGCCATGCAGGTTCTACTACAGGACTTTTTGTCTTTGAGCTTGCATCCGCGCAAGGCTCATTCCTGATACAACTTAAACACGAAGGGGCTCTTGTCAGCGGGCTGGATATAAATCCCGCATTATTCGGGTTCGCGCGCGTTGTTGGTAAACTGGATGTTGTAACCGAGAGCATAGAGTCTTTGCCGCCAGCGCTTCAGGGCAGGACATTTGATGTTACCTTTAGCCGAAATCTATTAGACCTGCGCATCATCGATGCGCAGGCTGTCGCAAATAACATATTCCATCTAACGCGGCCGGGCGGATGGAGTATCCACCAGACGACCGGAGAACCGCGTATCAGGACGCAAGACTTCCTTGACGCGGGTTTTGAGCTCATCGAGGGGCGGCTTGAGTCCAAATTTGTTGTGTTCCGTCGGCCCGTTGGGCCGGATCAAACCGTCTCCTCGCCCCTCGATTCTGTTCGGGGTGAATCCGATGTCTTAAAATGGGTTGATGGGCTGCTTAAAAAGGTGAAGGGGCCTGACGCGGCCGTTGAGATAGCGGACCATCTTTTCATGAGGTATCTGATAGGTGGCAAGGGCCACAAAGAGGAGGAGGCCGTCTTCGCGCGTGTTCTTGATCATCCCTCCCGGCTGTCTAAAAAGGCCAGGTTGTTTTTAGTTGAAGAAATCAAGGCCAGGCTGGATGTTCACCGTTCGGTACACGTGAGGGCGCGGATAGAAGGAATGATTATTCGTGCCGTAAAAGAGGAAGGGGGAAACGGCGAGTGGTTTGCGGATGTGACAAAGGACATTTTGGCGTATAGCAGGAAGCAGGCCATGCCGGAGCCTGATTTGTTGGGTATCTTTGAAAATGTCATCCTTAATCTTGGTCGTGATGCCCCATATCCGCAGTTGATCAAATTGGCAGGGAGGATTAAAGATACATTAGCCGGCCGGGTGCCGCCGGTTGATATCAAGCGAAAGCCGAAGGAGGAGACCACCGTCGAAGATGTCATGAATGCCCTGGATGAAATATTGCGTGAAGGAGGCGAGATTGATCATCTCAGCCTTCATCAGCGGGGCGGGATGCGGTGGCTGTTGGATAGAATAGACTATCTGAAAATTTATCTGCCAACCAAACATTTCAGGCCGAAGATGTTCCGGCATTTCGGGTTTGGGGTGCCGGAGACGGAAGGGGAAGAAAAGGATATCTATAATAACCAGAGTTTTAATGCCAGGGGAGAGACCTTGACCATTGCGTATGTGGAGTTAATCGAGTCTTATGGGGCGCGCGCCCGCAAGGGTGATAAGGCGGCGGAGGAGTGGGTCAAAATCACCAAACATGCGTATCGGAAATTAATAGGGCGTAAATGGAAGCTCGTCGACTCCAGCCGATGGGGACGTTTGCACGACAAAACAGGGAAAAGGGAACCGCCTTATGCCTCTGTTTTTTCGAAACGCTTCCACCACAAGCCAATGCTGGGGCGAGATCTGTTTGGGTTTGTGCCGATGGACAAGGGTTCCTCTTCGCCGGCGAGTTCGAGCGTAAGCGAAGAACGAGTCCCGACAGCCGCAAGGCTCGTCGGGATGGAAATGGATGAAAGGGGCAGAGTAAATGGTTCAGGGTTCCGGGCGCAGGTTGCAGGATTGATCGGACAATGGCATGGGCCTTCGGCGTTTCAACGGGCGCTGTGGTTTGAGGATGACTATTATTGGCTGTGGGAGAAAATGACGCGCAAGGTCAGAATTGTCTGGGATTGGATTGTCCTCAACGTGCTGGAAGCCCTTAAAAAAGCAGGGGCCAGCGTCCAGGGGTCAGGGTACAGGGGAAATGGAAGCAAGAAGTTAGAAGAGGTCCATGGTCAGATTTCTAATGGCCATTCACCGGTCGGCGCGATGGTGCAAGTCTCTTCTTCGCCGGTCAGCGGCTTGGGAGATGAAACATGGCGAAATTATTGGGTAGAAAAATTGGCCAAGGGAGACCAGAGTAGTCGTAAGTTGGCAGTCGAATTGGCTTCTCAGATTTCTTGTCCGGACGATTGTTCTTCTCTGGGTCAAGACCAGCTTGAATTTCGGAAATTTATTGAATCGGCGGTTGCGGTCGATCCTGATTCCCCATGGCAGACGGTGCTGGCCAAGGTCCGGTAGGCGGAAGGACGTCATATTGTTACTTCTATGTCCGCAGGAATTGTTTGTCTAGGAATTCTTCTGACAATTCCACGACGGTTGGCCGCCCATGCGGACAGGTGAAGGGATCCAGGCACTGAACAAGCCGATCGCGTAAGCCTTCGGCCTTTTCTTTGGTCAAAATGTCGCCGGCCATGATCGAAGAGCGGCAGGCCCTGCGGGCGAGGGCAGCATGATCGCCGACACCGATATTTTCCCCCGCGAGGATGTATCTCACCGCCTTTTCGATATCTTGCAAAAATATCGGATAACTGTGCACGGCGATTGTGGCCTGGTCCCACTGATTGTTTTCCAGGCCGA
>CAYIQK010000045.1:0-9220 GCA_964365515.1 uncultured Planctomycetales bacterium
ACGGCTATATCACCACCTGCGATCACGACCAGCCGCATTTTTTTATGCGTTCCCGTACGCTGGACATTTACCCCAAAGACAAGCTGATAGCCCGCAAAGTGTGCATGAAAGTAGGCGGCGTCCCCCTGCTGTATCTTCCCAAGATGACACAGGATCTGACGGGTAAAAAGCCGATTTTTACATTCACCCCCGGTTATACCAAGGAATGGGGGATGTTTTTGCTGACCAGCGTGCGGTATGAATTGAATGCCAATCTCAAAGGGTTCCTGCGCCTCGATGCCCGTGAGAAAAAGGACATCGCCTCGGGCGTTGATCTTACTTACAAGACGCCGCGCACGGGATCCGGTACGATCAGAACCTATTACATGAATGAACGCAACATTACTTCAAAACGTTTTTTCTTGGAACGTCCCAGCCCGACCATCGAGCGCGAACGTTTCAAGGCGGAATGGCGGCACAAGTGGAACATTGACGAGAAAACTAATGCCATTCTGCAGTATTATAAACTGAGCGATAGCACTCTGTTGAAAGAGTATTTTGAGCGGGAATTTGACAAGGATGGATCGCCGGATACGTTTTTTCTCCTGACAAAAAATTTTACGACGGGGGTCATGAGTTTCCGCACGGATAAACGCGTGAACCGTTTTGAAGGGGCGGTCGAACGCTTGCCGGAATTACGTTATGATTTATCAAGTCAAAAAATTGGCGCGACGAATTTTTATGTCAGAAATACGACCATTTATTCCAATCTGAGCAGTAAGCAGGCCTCGCCAACCGAAGTGCGGTTGGAAACGATGCGTCTGGATACCGACAATGAACTCTCTTATCCGATGAAAGTTGGATTCATTGAGATGAGGCCGTTTGTTGGTGGAGAGCATACCTATTACAGCAAGACCAAAGATCCGGAGGAATACGATGCCATTCGCGGGATATTCCGCACGGGGGCAAGTTTAAGCACAAAATTTTATAAGGTGTTTGATGCGGCAACGGATCGGTGGGGACTCGATATTAACCGTTTGAGGCATCTCATCACCCCGTCGGTTTCTTATTTTTACAATCATACGCCGACGTTTACTTCCAACGACCTGGATTCTTTCGATGGGATTGACAGCAGGGATATCGGTCATGGCCTCAATTTTTCGCTGGAAAACAAATTGCAGACGAAAAGAAGCGGCAATGTTGTTGAATTGCTGCGCGCGGTCATCGGAACGGATTTTGCCTTGAAAGAGAATCCATCCAAGGGGGGATTCAATATCATCAATACCGACATCGATTTCCGCCCGTTGGACCGGATTACGTTTTATTTCGATTCGACCTATGACACGCGGGAAGAATATTTAACCACCGCCAATTTCGATTTGTCCATCAACGGCGGATCCCGCTGGACGGCCGATATCGGCAAGAGATGGAACCGGGTCGTCGATGACCAGGTCACGACCCAATTCACGTACAAAATCAATTCGAAGTGGGCCTTGAGGACTTATAACCGTTTTGATGTGCGCAGCGCCCTGCACAAGGAGCAGGAATTCAGTTTGAGGCGCGACCTTCATGAGTGGACCATGGATATCAATTTCAATGAGACAAGGACCAAGGGCAGTGAAATCTGGATTGTCTTCACATTGAAGGCCTTCCCCGATTTTATGGTGGATTTGGGGACAAGTTTCAACAAGCGCAAGGCCGGTTCTCAAAGTTCGGAAGGAAGATAAACATGAACATCGCTGTTATTGGATCTGGATATGTGGGGTTAGTCACGGGTGTGTGCCTGGCCCATATCGGTCACAGGGTCATTTGTGTTGATAATAACGTGGAGAAGATCAAAAAGTTAAGGCAGGGGCATGTCCCCATCTATGAGCCAGAGCTTGAGGTTTTACTGAAGAAATATCTGGAGAATGGACGGCTTTCTTTTTCCGCGTCGATCAAAGACGCGACCAGAAAATCGACCGCCATTTTTATCGCAGTTGGGACCCCGTCGAAGAAAAATGGCGAGGCCGATTTGACCTATGTGGAAAATGTCGCCCGCGAGATTGCCCTTGCGATGGATTCGTACAAATTGATCATCGAAAAATCCACAGTCCCCGCGGATACCGGACAGCGGGTCAAAAAGACGATCTGCATGAACCTGCCTTTGAAGTTCAAAAAAGGGGATGAAGTCACGCTGGATTTTGATGTCGCCTCCAATCCGGAATTCTTAAGGGAGGGGGCCGCCGTGCACGATTTCATGCATCCCGACAGGGTTGTCATTGGCGTCGAGTCCAAGAAGGCGGAGAGGATCCTTCGCGAGATGTACAGTCCCTTGAATCCTCATATGGTTGTGACGGATATGAATTCCGCCGAGTTGATCAAACACGCCTCCAATTCGTTTTTGGCGATGAAAATTTCTTTCATCAACGCCGTCGCCCAGATCTGTGACCGTGTGGGGGCTGATGTCTTGAAGGTCGCCGAGGGGATGGGGGATGACAGAAGGATAGGCCGGAAATTCTTAGATGCCGGCATCGGTTACGGCGGCAGTTGTTTTCCCAAAGATGTCGATGCCTTCATCCGTTTGAGCGAGAAAAACGGGTATCATTTCAGCCTCTTGAAAGAAGTCCGGAATGTGAACGAGGAGCAGAAAACCGCGTTCATGAAGTTGATCGAAGACAAGATGTGGATTCTTAAAAATAAGACCATAGGGATTCTGGGATTGGCATTTAAACCCGACACGGATGACATGCGCAATGCCCCTTCCATTGATATCATCGCGGCCCTGCAGCATGAAGGCGCTCAGATCCGCGCTTATGATCCGCAAGCGATGGTCAATGCCAAGACAATGCTCAAACACGTCAGCTATTGCCGTGATCCGTACGAGTTGGCTAATGGGTGTGACTGTCTGTTGGTGTTGACGGAATGGGACGATTTCAAAAAAATAGATTTCAAAAAACTGAAGCGTTTGATGCGGCATGCCGTCATTTTTGACGGGCGCAATCTTTATCATGACAAAAACTTGAGAGAACTCGGATTCGAGTATTACGGGATGGGGCGCGGGGATCTGCGCAAGTGAATGGGAAGGAGTGAAGTGATGATTGAAAAACTTAAAAAGAAGATCATGACCAATCAAGCGAAAATTGCCGTGATTGGTTTGGGTTATGTGGGACTGCCATTGGCCGTGAATTTCGCGAAAAAAGGTTTTGAGGTTTTCGGCCTGGACACCGATGTGGACCGCGTCCGCCATATCCATAATAAAATCAGCTATATCCTCGATGTCTCCACCAAAGAATTGGCAGGGGTTGTTGATGAGGGGACATTGAAGGCTGTGACGGAATTCGATGTCCTGCGGGAAGCGGACGTGATTGTGATTTGTGTGCCTACGCCTTTGAAGAAGAAATACACCCCGGATATCAAATATATCCTCAGTGCCGTCCGTACCATTCAGAAATTTTTGAAAAAAGACACACTTGTGGTCTTGGAGAGCACAACCTATCCCGGCACGACCGAAGAATTGATCCGGCCTGAGCTGGAGAAAAGCGGACTTAAATGCGGGAAGGATTTTTATCTGTCTTTCTCGCCGGAGCGTATCGATCCCGGCAATAAGAAATACGATGTCACCAAAATCCCCAAGGTTGTCGGCGGGATCACAGTCGAAAGCGGGGAGTTGACCAAACTTCTGTATGAGAAGATCATCAAACGCGTCCATCTGGTATCCTCGGCCAAAGCGGCGGAGATGACCAAACTTCTGGAGAACACCTTCCGCATCATCAACATCGGCTGGGTCAATGAGGTGGCCATGATGTCGCACAAAATGGGTATTGATATCTGGGAGGTGATTGAGGCCGCCAAGACCAAGCCCTTCGGTTTCATGCCGTTTTATCCCGGCCTGGGGGTGGGCGGACATTGTATCCCCGATGATCCCCTTTACCTTTATTGGAAGGCCAAACGCTACGGATTCAGTTCCAAGTTCATCAAATTAGCGGCTGACATCAATTCCCATATGCCTTATTATGTTGTGGAGTGTTTGACGGATGTTTTGAAGAAGAAGGGGAAATCGTTTCCCAATGCGAAACTGCTGGTCATCGGCGTGACCTACAAAAAAGACGTGAAGGACTTAAGGAAATCACCGTCCTTGAAACTCATCGAGATTTTGCAGGAAAGACAGGTTCGTGTCGATTATTTCGACCCCATCATTTCCTATCTGGATATCGGCGGTATCCACTTGAAGTCTGTTGGACTGACGAAAAAGCAGGTCTCCCAATATGACTGTGTGGTCATTGCCACAGACCATACGCGTGTGGATTATGACCTCATCCGCAAATATGCCCGTCTGGTTTATGACACCCGCAATGTTTATCAGGGGCACAAAGACAAAAAAATTATAAAAATTTGATCGGAAGGGATCTGTCAAAGATGGCGCAGAAGAAAAAAGTTGTTGTGATCACGGGCGGGGCGGGATTTTTGGGAAGTCACCTCTGTGACCGATTCATTCAGGACGGGATGCGGGTGATCTGTGTGGATAATCTCATCACCGGCCAGTTGGACAATATCCGGCATTTGCGTAAGGAGAAAAACTTTGAATTCATCAAACACGATGTCTCCAGGGAATTGCGTATCGCCGGGGCTGTTGATTATGTCCTGCATTTTGCCTCGCCGGCCAGTCCTGTTGATTACTTGAATTATCCTATTCCTACGCTGAAGGCCGGATCTTTGGGGACACACAACACCTTAGGGTTGGCCAAATTGAAGAAGTCCAGGTATCTGTTGGCCTCCACCTCCGAGGTTTATGGGGATCCTCAGGTGCATCCGCAGAAAGAAACCTATTGGGGCCATGTCAACTCCGTCGGACCCCGCGGTGTTTATGACGAGGCCAAGCGGTTCGCCGAGGCCATCACGATGGCTTATCACCGTTATCACAAGATCGACACAAGGATTGTGCGCATCTTCAATACTTACGGGCCGAGGATGCGCATCAATGACGGCAGGGTCGTTCCCAATTTTATTTATCAGGCCTTGCATCACAAGCCTTTGACCGTCTATGGCCATGGCCGGCAGACGAGGTCGTTTTGTTATTACTCTGATCTGATCGAGGGGATTGTGCGGCTTTTGAGATCCAACGTTACCACTCCGGTCAACATCGGAAATCCAGATGAATTCACCATCCTGGAATTCGCAAGGATTGTTATCCGTATGTCTGACACCAAAAGCAAGATTGTGTTTAAATCGCTTCCCGTGGATGATCCCAAACAGCGGCAACCCGATATTTCTTTGGCGAGGAAGCATTTGAATTGGAGTGCTAAGGTCAAATTGGAAGAAGGGTTGAAACACACCATCCAGTGGTTTGAGGAAAATTTTAAGCGATGAATTCCGTTGCCTTAAACAAAAAAGATTTGGAAAATTTTGAAAAAGAAATTGCTGAGATTTTTGCGACCGGCGTGATCCGCGCTCCCGTGCATCTGCGATCCGGCCGGGAAGAAAAGCTCATCGAGATATTCACAGAGCATCAGATTGGAGCCGAGGATTATGTCTTTGGCCATTGGGATTCGCATGAATTGGCGCTTTTGAAAGGGGTGCCGCGGGAGGAAGTCAAACAGGCCATTTTAGACGGAAAGAGCATTTCGCTTTGTTTCCCCGAGCATAAGGTTTTCTGCAGCGGCATTGTCGGAAGTTTGATGGGGACGGCGGTGGGTACGGCGTGGGCGCTTAAAAATGAGAACAAAAAAGGGAGGGCCTTTCTTTTCTGCGGTGAGATGTCCTCCGAGACGGGAATCTTTCACGAGGCGGTCAAATACGCCGTGAATTTTGATTTGCCGGTTGTGTTTGTGGTTTGTGACAACGGCCTGAGTGTCATGACCGATACCCGTGAAGTCTGGGGTTGCAGTGAACCGTGGTTCCTCGGCACAAAATACGAGAAGAAAATCATCTATTTTCGATACAAAAACGAATATCCGCATTCCGGGTTGGGCTGGAAAATTAAATTTTGATGGAGACCATAGACAATAGACTATCGACCATAGACTGGTCTATAGTCATCTATGGTCTATAGTCAATGGTCTGAACGATGAAATATTTCGATGAATTAAAACGCACAATGGAATGGGTGGCGCAGCAGCCGAAAACGATCTTTGTCGGACAGACGGTTGCCGGTCCCGGTACGTTTATGTTCTCCACTTTGCAGGATGTCCCATCGGAGAAGACGCTGGAGATGCCGATCAATGAAAGTTTTCAGATGCAGTTTACGCTGGGGCTCGCTTTGGCGGGTTATCTGCCCATTTCCGTTTATCCCCGCCAGAACTTTCTTCTGCTGGCCACCGCCGATATGGTGAACATGTTGGATAAGATGCCAGCCATCAGTTCCAGCCAGGTTCTCCCCAAGGTCATCATCCGGGTTGCCTCTGGTCCGGATTCGCCGGTCCACCCCGGTCACCAGCATGTCGGTCATTACGCGGAGGCCTTCCGCCGGATGTTCACATGGATTGATGTGGTGGAGCTCAATGAACCGGAAGAGATCTTTCCCGCTTATCAGCACGCGGTCGAACGCAAGGACAACCGGGCGACACTGATCATTGAACACGGCAATTTTTACAGCCAAAAGTAAATGAACAGAGATTCCAAAATTCTGATCGTGGGGCACGATGACCTCGTGGAAAATGCGTTAACACAGTATTTTCAAACCCGCCAATACCGTCATGTCTTTTCGTCATCCGCCATCGCCCTCAATCCAACCATCCAGGCGCCGGTTTATGAATTTTTTGCCAAATACCGGCCGGAGTACGTCTTTTTGACGCCGACTCGTTCCGGCGGTATCGAGGCCAATCAGAAACAGGGGGGGGAATTCATTTATCACAATCTGGAAAGCCAGAACAATGTTCTTTACGCGTCTTACAAATTCGGGGTTAAAAAAGTATTTTTTTTCGCTTCCTCCTGCGTTTATCCCAAAGAGTGTCCTCAGCCCATCAAACCGGAATATCTGCTCACCGCGCCGTTGGAAAAAACAAGTGAACCTTATGCGATCGCCAAGATTGCGGGGATCAAGTTGTGTCAGGCCTTTCGGAGGCAATATGGCCTTGAGACGATTGTGGCTGTTTCGGCCACTGTTTATGGGCCGGGGGCCCAAGTCTACGGCGAGACAGCCCATGTCTTGGGGGCTTTGATCGGCAAGTTTGCCGAGGCGGTTGAAACCGCGGCCAAAGAAGTGGTCATTTGGGGGACGGGCCGGCCCAGACGGGAATTCCTTTACATTGATGATTTCGTGGAGGCCTCGGTCTTTCTGATGAATCAATACCAAGGCGAGGATATCATTCACATCGGCTGTGGCTGTGATGTGATGATCAAAGACCTGGCTGAGATGATCAAGCGGACCTGCGGATTTCAGGGGGAGATCATCTTCGACGAAACAAAGCCGGATGGGACCATGCAGAAACTCTTAGATCATACTTCGATCACCCGGATGGGATGGAAGGCCAAGGTCACATTGGAGGAGGGGATTCGAAGGACGTACGAAGCCTATCACTTATCACTTTCAAAAATGGAGCCGACACAATGAACATTCTCGTTACCGGCGGCGCAGGATATCTGGGGGCCGTATTGGTCCCGAGACTTCTTGGGCAGGGACATCAAGTGACCGTCATTGACAACTTTATGTACAACCAAACCGCGCTGCTGGACTGTTGCCATGACCGCCATCTGACGATCATCCGCGGGGACACACGGGACAAGGCGCTCATTTCCCGGGAGATGAAAAAGGCGGACGCCATTTTTCCGTTGGCCTGTCTGACCGGCGCTCCTTTGTGCGCCAAGGATCCGCAGGCGGCTGAATCGATCATCTTAGGCGCGGTCCAGATGATTGTGGGATTGCGAAGCAAAGATCAGGTGATCATTTATCCGACGACCAACAGCGGCTACGGCATCGGAGAAAAGGGAAAACATTGCACCGAGAAGACACCGCTCAAGCCGATTTCCATTTACGGTCAGTTGAAGGTAAAGGCGGAAGAAGCGATTCTGGGTGCCGGCAACGGCATCACGCTGCGGTTGGCCACCGCTTTCGGGGTGAGCCCGCGGATGCGCCTGGATTTGCTGGTCAACGACTTTACCTACCGGGCGGTCTATGACCGTTTCATCGTCCTTTTTGAGGCCCATTTTAAGCGCAATTTTATCCATGTGCGTGACGTGGCCCAGGCCTTCCTGCATGGGTTGAAGAGTTTTGACACAATGAAAAATGAGGCCTACAACGTGGGTTTGAGCGATGCCAATTTGAGTAAACTGGAATTGTGCCAGGAAATTCAAAAGCATGTTCCCGATTTTTATTTTGTGGAAGCAAAAATCGGCGAAGACCCGGATAAGAGAGATTACATTGTCAGCAACGAAAAGATCGAGAAGACCGGATTTAAGCCTGATGTTTCGCTTTCCGACGGTATTCAGGAATTGATCAAGGGATACCAGATCATCAAGCGGAATCAGTACGCGAATATTTAGTGGTCAGTGTTCAGTGACTATTGGTCAGAAGGAAACGTTATGAAACAATTGGATATTTTATTTATTCATCCCAACACCTCCCAAAAAATCTATCAGGATTTGAGCAAGGATTTTTCCGCCATCGAACCGCCGATTTGGGCGGGGATGCTGGCTTCCCATTGCCTGCGCAAGGGTTTCAGCGCGGAGATTTTAGATTGCGAGGCCTTGTATCTTGAGGATCACAATGCCGCCGAGCAGATCAAAAAACTCAATCCGCGCGCTGCCTGTTTTGTGGTTTACGGGCAGCAGCCGTCGGCCAGTTCGCAGAATATGGATGGGACGGTCTCTCTGGCCGGGACTCTCAAGCAGATATGGCCGCAGGCCAAGGTCTTGTTCGTGGGCGGTCATGTGGCGGCGCTTCCTCAAGAAGTGCTGGAGAGACATCCTTGCGTGGACATGGTCTGTCAGAACGAGGGGGTTTACACCATCTCGAATTTATTGAAGACAAATCTCAAAGACGGATTGGATCTCGTCGAAGGGCTCGGGTATCGTGACCATGGGACCATCATTCTCAACGGCCCCTCGCCCATTGTCGCGAAGGAGGACCTGCCGGATCAATTGCCCGGTGTGGCCTGGGATAAACTGCCCATGGAGCGTTATAGGACCTCGCTTTGGCATTCATATTCGAACAATTGCGAGCGCCAGCCCTTTGCCGCGCTCTACACGAGCCTCGGCTGTCCGATGCGCTGCTCGTTTTGCATGATCAACATCATCAACCGCCAGGAGAATGAATATTCCGACG
>CAYIQK010000046.1:0-5910 GCA_964365515.1 uncultured Planctomycetales bacterium
CACATTTGTCTCTATAATTGAGGCCAGAGAGGATAGGTTTGTGATTGACAGCTCTTACTTCGAGTCGTTCTCGTCGCGCAATCCTTTTGAATCCCAATTGCCAAAAACGGAGACGACACAGGAAAAGAGGCCTAAGCTTGTGGAGATTGAACCTCCAGAGGTTCCTCATCCTGCGCCGAGGCCTCAACCGTTGGCGCAACCCGTGGTGCCTCAACCTCCTCCTGTGGCGCAGCCAGTGTATCAACCACCGCCACCGCCACGGCCTGTGATGCCGAGTCTGAAGGTGACTGGTCTGGTGTGGAATACTGATCAACCGAGGGCCATTATCAATGGCCAGATCGTTGGGACCGGAGATACGATTCAGGATGTGAAGATCTTGAATATCCGTAAGGATACTATCGAGATTTTGTTTGATGGAAGGACAACGGCGATACACCCTTAAGTGCGATATGATGATGAGTGAGGATCGAAAAAATATGAGACAGTTCTGGGCGTGGACTCTCATTGTATTTTTGTCGTGGGTGACAGCCCCGGCGATCTACGCCGTCACGGACATTCAGGAGTACCTTGATGACGGTGAGCCCAAGCTGATTTCAATGGACTTCAAGCAGGCCACCATGAATGATGTGCTGAAGGTGCTTTCCCAGCAGTCGGGACTCAATTTCATCGCCTCCAGTAATATCGCCAACATTACAGTCAATATATACTTGGATCACGTCTCCGTGGATGAGGCCCTGGAACGCATCCTCTCCGCCAATAATTTGACGTACGAGATCAAGCCGGGGAGCAAGGTGTTTGTTGTCCAACCGCTGGAGGTGTCCGCCCAGAAACCGATCACCCGCGTTTATCATTTGAAATACGCGACCGTTGTGTCTTCGAAGTTGAATAAGACCTTATCCGCGTCAGCGGCCGGAGGCAGCGGCTTTGGCGGGTCAGGGGCATCCGAATCAGGGATCGTGGCGGCCGTGAAATCGTTGATAACCAAGGCCGGGAGCGTTATTGAAGATCATCGGACCAACAGTCTGATCGTTACGGATATTCCCGGCCAATTTCCTGTTATTGAGGAGACCATCGCCCGTTTGGATGTTCAGATCCCTCAGATCCTCATTGAGGTGGAGATGCTGGATATCTCCAAAAGTACCGCTGACCTTCTTGGGGCCAAATTCGGCGAAACGCCTGCGACGTTCGTGGGAGCCGAGAGGGACAGCATCTATCCTTTCGATCGGAACAAGGCCATGAACAAAGGATTCGAATTGGAGGAGGAATATCGGGTGAGCACGCTTTCGTTCCAAGGGCTCACCATCGCTCTTCAGTTTTTACGGACGCAATCCGACACCAAGAATTTAGCCCGTCCCCGGATTTTGACCCTCAACAATGAAACCGCCGAGATCAGCATCAAGACCGATGAGGCGATCGGTCTGGCCTCGGTGACGACGGCCTCACAGGGATCATCGGTGTCGGTGGCTCAGGCCGAGCGGGTGGAAACAGGGGTTTTTTTGAGGGTGACTCCCCAGGCCAATATCAACAACGGCGAAATCACCATGGCGATTGAGCCCAGGGTGATTCAAGCGAGGACAGGACAGACCTTCGGGAGTTCGACTTTCAAGGATCCTGAAGAACGGGGGACAAAATCAATCTTGCGGATTTATGACGGCGATACGGCCATGCTGGGGGGATTGTTGAGGACTAATGCGGAAGAAACCAGGACAGGGCTCCCCTTTTTGGGGAGGATTCCGATTGTTGGTGCGGCCTTCCGCCATAAGGATAAAACCGAGTCCCAGCGCGAACTGATCATTTTCATCACCCCTCATATTGTCGATGAGGAGAGTGTCTCCGGTAAACCGTTGGCGGGGTTTGACAAGATGGTCCGCGAACAAAATGTTCCTTCCCAAAGACTAAAAATCATCAATGACGAACTGTCGCATATTGAAGGTCGGAAGTTTTGATCTTAGGTTTCATGATTCATCTTCGCATGGCAGGACATTCTCCTCAAGGGACGTTGGATAGGGAATTGATCAAAGAAATCAGGGCGTGATTATGAGCCATCTGAAGTTGGGCGAGATATTGATCCAGCAGGGTCTCATCACCGAAAAGCAGCTCGGGAAGGTCATTGAGATCCAGAAAAAAGAAAAAGGGCGTATCGGTGAGATTCTGATCCGGCAGGGTCTCATCACCGAGGAGAATATGACCGCCGCCTTGGGCACTCAGCTCGGTATCCCGTATTATTCGTCCAAAAATCTCGACTTGTTAAAACCGCAGGCCGATCAGGACTTGGACAAACTCATCACAAGCGACTTTGCCCAGAAGAATTCTGTTCTGCCGTTATCCCGGCACATGAATTCATTGACCTGCGCCGTCACGGATCCGCTGGATTTTCTTCTTCTCGATAACCTCAAACGGATCACCGGATGCGAGATCAATCTGGTCATCGCCCCTCAAACAGCGATCCAAGGGGGCATCCACGATTTTTACTTCAGACAAGGAGGCGGTTCCACGTCCATGTTGGACAGGGCTGTGGAGAGCTCTTACACGCGGTCCAAAGAGGATTCCGTGCTTGACGTTGCCAAGGACAGCTCCGATACCGCGGAATTGAGCCTGGACAAACTGATCGCTAAGGCGGAGGAGGCCCCCGTCATCAAGCTCGTGGATCTGATCATCCGCCAGGCCATTGATGAGCGGGCCAGCGACATTCATGTCGAGCCTTTTGAGAATAAAATCAACCTGCGTTACCGCATCGACGGGAAATTGTATAACATCACGCCTCCGGCCCCGCATCTGCGTCTGCCGATCGTCTCGCGCATCAAAATTCTGGCCAAGCTTGACATCGCGGAGAAACGTCTCCCGCAGGACGGAGCGATCGTTGTCAAACTGGAAAACCGGGCGGTCGACTTGCGTGTATCGACGATCCCGACTGTCTGGGGGGAAAAAGTGGTGATGCGTATTTTGGATAAGGGGGCTGTCCCTTTGGAGCTCTCCAGTCTGGGTTTTGATGCCAAGCAGATTGATCTGCTGCGCAAAGCGCTGTCCGCCCCCTATGGTCTCTTTTTTGTAACGGGCCCCACAGGAAGCGGTAAATCCACAACCCTTTACGCCGCCGTCAATGAAACGGTGGATCCCTCCAAAAATATCATCACGGTCGAGGACCCGGTGGAATACAAGATCGAAGGCATCAATCAGGTCGCCATCAAACCCGACATCGGTCTGACGTTCGCGACGGCCTTGCGGGCATTTTTGCGCCAGGACCCGGATGTGATCATGGTCGGCGAGATCCGCGATTTGGAGACGGCCTCCGTCTGCGTGCGCGCGGCCCTGACGGGACATCTCGTTTTGAGTACGCTGCATACCAACGATGCCGCCTCCGCCATCACCCGGCTTATGGACATCGGGATTCCGCATTATCTTCTAACGCCGTCTCTGGTGATGGTGATGGGACAGCGCTTAGCCAGGCGGTTGTGCCAAAAATGCAAAGAGCCGTATGAACCGAATCCGGATCAACACGGCGGTGTTCAATTCAAAAGCGATTTGATCCTCAGGGGGGGGGATGTGATGCTTGCAAGGGTTCCGGTTATAAGGGGCGGATGGTCGTCGCCGAGGTTATGGCCGTTGATGACGATGTCCGGGCATTGATTTCCAAGGCGGCCAGCCATACCGAAATCCGGGATACGGCCAGACGAAACGGCATGTCCACCATCTTTGAATCCGGCATCCGTCTGGTGGAGAAGGGCTTTACGAGTTATGAGGAGATCTGCCGCATCAGTGTGGATTTGTAATTTCTTTTTTTTGAGAAAGGGAGCGCGAGTTGCCCAAGTTTTCGTATGTTGTCAAAAATCAGGACGGGAAGACTTATAGAAATACCGTTGATGCCGTAAGTCAGCCGGCGCTTGTCGAGAAACTGCGCAACGAAAACTATTTCATTGTCAGCATCAAGGAGCTCGTTGTGCTGGCTCCCGTGAAGAGAGAGACCAAGGCCGCCCGGAAACAGCAGAAATTCGGCCATAAGGATGTCAAGCTCCAGGACCTGCTGTCGTTTGCCCGCCAGCTGGCCACCATGATGGAAGCGGGTGTGCCGCTCATCCGAAGCCTGAATGTCATTGAGACGCAGATTGAGAGTGAATCGTTTTTTAAAGCGATGCAGAAGGTCAGGACGGATGTCGAACACGGGGAATCTTTGAGTCTGGCTTTATCCCGTCACCCGAAAGTTTTCAATCAGTTTTGGGTCAGCCTTGTGGAGGTGGGCGAGGCCTCCGGCACCATCCCGACGATCCTCAATCGGTTGACCTTTTATTTGGAACAGCAGGCCGCCTTCAGCTCCGCCGTTATCTCGGGTCTGATTTATCCCGCCATATTGTTTTGCGTGGCCTTGGGGGCCATTGCCTTTTTCGCGCTTTTTGTCGGACCCAAATTTGAGGACATATTCACCTCGATGGGTGCTAAGCTTCCACCGGTCACCGCGATATTGTTGATGATTTTTAGAATTTTCCGCAACAATTTTTTATTGATTCTCGGCGGTTGCGTCGTATCCGTGATGGCCTTCCAAAGGTATGTCCGGACATACCACGGGAAACTGGCCTTTGAGAAATTTCTGTTTAGCCTTCCCACTGCCGGTGAGGTTTTTCAAAACATCATCATCGAGCGGTTTGCTTCGCAGATGTCGATCTTGATCGACAGCGGTGTGCCTATCCTTTATGCCTTGGACATCTCGGAACGGCTTGTCGACAACAATACCTGCGCCCTGGTGATTTCCAGGGTGAAAGAGGCCGTGGAGCAAGGGGAGCTCTTGGTGTCGCCGATGGAAAAGAGCGGTTTCTTCCCGCCGATGTGTATTCAGATGATCATGGTTGGCGAAGAAACGGGTGAATTGAGCAAGATGCTCAAGCACGTGGCGGCATTTTATCAGAATCATGTCGAAACGTTTATGAAACGTTTCGCCACAATCGTGGAGCCCTTCATGCTTGTGTTCATGGGGGCTGTGATCGGGGTTATTATCGTCGCCATGTTTCTGCCGATGTTCAATATCGCTCAATTGGGCGGGGGCGGCGGGGGAGGGGGGCCGTAAAAGAAGGGAAGGGTCGCGACCGTTCTCTGCGAGGATGTTCATTTGACAACAACGGGTTTACATATTATACTTTCCATAGAACAGAAAAATTCGATTGTTATTGAAAAAGGTAAACTGCCCGTAAGGGTAGGGCGCAAAACTAAAGGGTCCTGTACCGTTCTGGCACAGGACAGCCAGTTGCCAATAGCGAGGCGTATTGTGCCTATTCTACGGAAAGTGGAATAGGCTTTTTTAATGAGGCCATAACTTATGGAACGCAGTGAACATAAGTTATATGGCCGAATTATCCCGTAACCTGAGTGAAGCGAAGATTACGGGATGGGAATTTGCTTGCTGGGAGCATCGAAAGCTGGTTCGGACAGATACGAACCAGAGTTTCGGGACAGATACCGCGACTTCAGATGGATTCAGTAATCAGAAAACCCAAAATGGAAAAAAGAAAATTATTGAGCTTCTTCTAACATAAACATAACTTCAAATCTCCCATTAATGTCAAAGAACTCCAAGGGAGATTTGAAGTTGGAAAAGGAAAGCTCAATAACAAAGTACACGGATGTGTCAGATAAAAAGGAGAAGAAAATGAGAATAAAAAACAACAAAAGCGGCTTCACCCTGCTGGAAATCATCATTGTGATCATCATCGTGGGTGTGTTGGCCAGCTTGGCTTTGCCGCGATTCTTTTCAACGGTTGAATTTTCCCGCAGTACCGAGGCGCTCAATCAATTGGGTGTCGTCCGTCAGTCGGTCGAGAGAAGTTATCTCGCCAACAACGGCACATATACGTTCACGACAATGGCAGTCCTTGATGTGGAAGATCCCAGCACTGCCCCGGGAACCCACTTCACGTATTCCAT
>CAYIQK010000046.1:6010-9200 GCA_964365515.1 uncultured Planctomycetales bacterium
GAAGATCCTTGCAACTAACTTTGAGAGAGGGAAAGGTCAATAACAATGAAAAGGAATGGATTCACCCCGTTAGAAAAAACTTTTCTAACGGGGTTCACCTTGATCGAACTGATCGTCGTGGTTATCTTGATCGGGATCATTGCCGGTTTTGCCATCCCCAATTACGACAAGGCGATCCGCAAGGCCCATGAGCGGGATATGTCCACGCAGATGATGGCCCTGCAGGCGGCCAATATGATCTACCGGGCCAATGCCGGCAAGTATTGGGACACGGCAACGGTGCCCGAAACAGCCCTTTCGGTCATCAATAGCACACTGGGGATCAATATCATTTCCAATGACGGCACCACTTATTCCTATACGAGCAACGTGGGCGGCACGACTTTTGCGGCTACCGCGACATGGGGTGCCTACACAATACAGATTGATCAGAACCCGATTTCCGGCACAAATCCAAGCTGTGCCACAGGAAATTGTCTCACGTTATAGCATTTTCGAAAAATGTTGAGAATTCTTAAAAAAATGGGTTTTGCCTCCATCATGGAGGTCATCGTGACATCCGTCATCTTCGCGATCGCGGCCATCAGCATTTTTTCAACGATCTCCATGCTCAAGACCTCACAGCAGAATGTTGATCCCAGCTCAACGGGCAGGCTGGCGGCCGCCTATGTCGGGGAAAGGGTGTTGAAGGATTTGCACAGCCAGTTGGATCCCCAACTGTGGCGTGACAATACGGGAGATCTGGCGGCGGATGTGATGCACACAAACACCATCGGCGGCTACACGGTCAATTGGTATTTGACAGATGTGCCGGGGGATTTTCCTGCGGGGTTGGCGCCAAGAAAGCTGATGATGAATGTTTATTACTGAAAACAATAGATCCCGCCATCTGATCGTCGTGATGATCCTGCTGGTTTTTTGTTTCATGCTCTACGGCGGTTCCCTGCAAAACGGGTTTATGATTGACGATTATTCCATGATCCTGGATCTTGCTTCCATGGATCATGCGCAGGCCTTGCTGACTCCCACCCGGATAAATGATTTTCTTGGTTTTGACTCAGAGTTTGCTTTCCGTCCTGTTTCCAAGATGATCCTTCTGGGTTTTTTCCATTTCTTCGGAGACAACCCGTTCTATTATCACCTCGTTAATGTGTTTCTATTTTCGATATATTGTTTCCTGGTTTATATTTTGCTTCGCCGGCTGACCGGTTCCTCAAGTTTGAGCCTGTACGGCTGTTTGCTTTTTTGCGTCCATCCCATCAATACGATTCCGGTCAATTATTTGAGCGGACATTCGATTATTTTCGGCATTTTAGGCATACTCAGCCTCATTTCATTTCTGCGATACATCGAAACTCAAAGCAAAACAGCTCTGGGCTTGAGTATGTTTGGTTATGCCCTGTCACTTTTGATCCATGAGAGCATGCTCATCTTGCCGGTCTATATGGTCCTTATCCTTATTTTTATCAAGAAATACCGTTGGAGAGCAATTTTACGTGTTCTCTTTCCCTACTTTCTCATTGGATTGATGTATGTGACATTCCGGCTGACGTGCACTTTACTTCGACACAATCAAGTTTTATATCAAATGTCATCCCACGTCTTGAATCCTCTCACGTATCTTGGGACATTGACTGAGCTGGTCCTTTGGTATGTCGGAAAATTGTTCGTGCCAGACAACATCGTTTTCATTTGGGCTATCGATTCCATTCCCTTTGCGGCGGCGATCAAAAATATTTTCATATTGGGGGTATTATTGATTTGTTTTGTTCTCCTGATCGGCCGTCGGAGGAACTTAAATTCCTTTGCGTTGACGTGGTTTCTGATTGGTTTTATTCCGCTTACGGTTTCGTGCCTTATTTGTCCGGTGATGGGTTTTTTCATTGCGCCGCATTGGTTCTTTTTATCATCATTGGGATTTTTCATTTTGGGGGCTAACGCGTTAGTTTGGATCGGCCGGGTGACCAATAGGAAAATTGCGGGTGTTATCTTTTTAGGTATGATGGCAGTCCTGTTTTTGAAGACTCAAGGATATCATCCCATCTGGAAGGATCAGAAAACGTATTGCCGGTATTGGGTTGATTTGTCCCCCAAAAATCCTTTCCCCAATCTTTGGTTGTCTGCCGCTTATATCGAAGAAGGAGACTACGAAAACGCTCGGCATTTTTGTGCCAGGGCAATGACCGGAGAATTTATGGATTGGAGTGTTTATTCCAATTTGGGGTTCATCGCCCTTCAGACGGAGAATTTGTCGTTGGCAAAGAGTTATTTTGCCAAATCTTTGGAGATCAATCCCCGGGCGGCTTTGGTTTATAACAATCTGGGAACCGTTCATCTGCGGGAGAATGATTTGCAAAAGGCCGAGGAATATTTCGAGAAATCTTCTCAAATGGATCCGTATTTGCTTGAGCCGCGATGGAATCTCGCCGACATCGCCAAGAGATCCGGCCATAGGGACAAGGCCATGCGATTTTATGAGGAGAACCTGCGCATTGATCCCTGGGACCAAGCGAGTTTGTACTTTCTCATCGAGTATGATCTGGAGAACGATCTTGCAAAAGCCGAACAATTGGGGCGCCGGCTGTTGAGGAGCAGGCGGAATATCAAGGCCACCACCCTGACGGATCTGGGAAGTCTATTTGCCAGCCGTAATCAGATCGGGTTAGCCAGTCTGTTTTATGAGCGGGCTTTCAAGGCAGATCCTTCCTATAAGGAAATTTATTTGGAAGCCGGCAAGTTGCACGGGAATCTCGAACACTGGTCCGAGGCGATATCAACTTGGGAAGCAGGCCGCAAGCTGGATCCGTCAGACGCAAAGTTTTCGGAATTGATCCAGGAGGCTCAAAGATTGCAATCCCAAGAGACCGGATTCACCATTATTGAAAAAGGAAAGCTCAATAACCATTAACATGAATACCCGTACCCACAAAGCCCTCACCCTGACCGAACTTCTGGTTTCGACCGTCTTGATCTCCATCGTGATGGTGGGGGTGGCGTCTTTCAGTTTTGTCATCAAACAGCTTCAGAGTACGACAGACAAATCCGGATTGCTCTCAATGCGTCTCTCGGCCGCGATGAACCGTATGGGCAGGGATGCTTTATTGACGGTGGGGGACCCCGCATCGCCGGGGATCCTGTCATACAGCAGTGGTGTAACGCGCTCTATTTGTTTTCGGCATGATGTGGATAA
>CAYIQK010000047.1:0-9199 GCA_964365515.1 uncultured Planctomycetales bacterium
CAATCTCGATTCCAAAGATTGGCGAACATCGGCATCATCATCAACGATCAAGATCGACGTCATTGACAACGGCCCTGCCTTTGTCTGTTCGTCTGCCATATCTCCCTCCGTACTCTCCCAATATCTACTGTCCTTCAATCTCCAGATTGAGCTCAAGATTCTCTGTGCCGTTATTGAGGACCACGGTGTCTTTTCTGATCTCGATTACGACATACCCGCCAATCTCATCGCCCACGCGGACAATGCGGCTGTCGATGATTGCGGTGGGATCCTCTGAATCCCACGCGATACCGCTCAACGACAAACCCCTGGCCGTGACGGCACTCACGCTCTGTCTGGAAAAAGGGTCCCTGGGGACCCCCATTTTCTTGGTTTCTTCTTTCAATGTTCCAATCGTTCCCTGATTCCGGTTTTCCTTCAGGGCAATCGGCTCAACGATGGAAAAAACTGCCCCTTTCCCATGAGATCGGCCCCGTTTCCCCTGACGCCCGATACCGCCGAGAACAAACAAGAGAACCACAACCAATGCAGTCGTGATTCCAATCTGAATTTTATCTTTTTTCTGCAGTTCCATTTCAGATCAACAAATACAGCCTGATCTCCAGGGAGATCTCCAGCATCAATGCCCCCGTCGTCTGTCTCACAATCCGCAATTTATCGAATGTGATAAACGCCGGTAATTTTTCCCTCAAAAACTCGATATACTCCACAAAATCCTTGTAATTTCCTTTCATCGTTAGAGAAAGAGGGATCTCATAACATTTTTTCCCGTCGATACTCATATCCTGCCGGCACGAGATCTTGGCCTGCGACCTGATCGAAACGATTTCGATGTTTCTCTTGGAGGCCAGATCAAAAAGCGCCGTCAGGGCCTCTTCCTCCGCGGATGGAAATTTCAAATTCAACGCGCGGTGCCTCTCCTCGAGCAATGTGATCCCCTCCCCCATTTTCTTGCCCTGATCAACCATCGCCTCGATTTGTTTGATCTGATCTTCAATATTTTTCAAATCACCGCTCAACCGATCGATCTTTTTCTTGGCTGGAATGTACGCGAGAAACCAGGCCGCGGTAAAGCCAGACACGATCAGCAAGGCAAAAATCAAAATTTTTCTTTGGGAAATCCCTATTTTTTTGATGTTCTTAATGAGAGACATCGCATTTGATCTCGAATTTATATGTGCTCCCCGTTCTCTGGGAAGACAAGAAAATGGCTTCCTTGAAAAATGGGGATTTCTCAATCCCCCCCATGAACGAAGCCAATACAGACTCGGCGGCGCTCGTGGTAGAGGCGGTTCCACTCAGCAATAGGCTGTATTGTCCGGGATCAAACTCCAATGTGTCCAAGGTGATCTCCGGCGGGATCAAGATACTGACCGCCTTCAACACGCCCTCCACGGGCACCCGGCCGCCTTCGATCTTGTTCCCCAAATCTTCCCTTTCGCGCACGCGCTTGACCAGGGCCTTGACGTCTTCCATCGTCTGCAAATGAACGGCGGCGTTCCTGATCCTGTTTTGATAACTGTGAATCTGGAATTGCATGCCGAATAAAGAAAAAATAAAGACCGTCCCCGCGATCACGGTCAGAAGCCGCAGGAAAACCTTTTCAATAAGCTCCAATTTCTCCGTCTTGATCTCAAAAGGCAAAAGATCAATGGATTGCGAGCCTCTCAAGGCCGCGCCGACCGCGTTGATAATTTTGTTCTGATCTTCAACATCAAACTTTTTTTTCTTAAGCGCCTTCACATCCACGCAGGAAGGCAGCGTCAGATAAGAGACATCCATTTGAAATGCTTTGTTCAAATAGCGGTCCAGATTCTTCAAGCTGGAGCTGTCACCGGTGATGTAAAGGACCGTGGGGCGTTCCTTCTCAAAATTCATCGTGAAATAATCTAAAGAAAATTTGATCTCCCGCAAGAGGGCCTCCAGGAGAGGACGCATCAATGACATCACATGGCTGGCATGGATGTTTCCCTTGACGGGCCCGGCACCGTCTTCACAGATGCCGACGGTGCGGGTGATCTCTTCCGCCTCCTCGTAAGTGAACTGCGTCACGCCCTTGTCGGAAACCAAGACTTTGGTGAGCGATTGCATGAGCTTCTCCCAGGAAATGGGAAGCCGGCGGACAAAATTCAGTTTGTTGTTTGTGTAAATGCCGAAGGTGGATTCCGTATGCCCCACATCGAGGATGGCCACAACCGGCGGATTCCCGGGCAGTTTCTCAAGGATATGCGCGTAGTTGAACGCGCCGTTTGTGATGCTCAAAGGATCCAGCCGGCATTTCCGGACGATGGAAAGATAGCGGTGGATGACCTCACTATTAGCGGCGATGAATATCGTCCTCACACCCTTCTCGCCTGTTTCATTGACAAATTCCTCCACCACACGCCAATCTATGGAGGCCTTCTCCAGGTCGAAAAAGACATCGTCTTTGAGCTGCCACTTGGCGGCCTTGAGAACCTCCTCCTCCGGCATCACCGGCAGGAGGAAATCTTTCACAAACACGGAATCGGAATCCGAAATGCTGATCAGGACATCTGTGTCGCAGATGCCGTTGCCGCGGATAAAATCGCTGATGAGGCTGATAAACATCTCTTCTTTTTTCCCCTCCTCTGAAGGCGGTATCTTTTGAATGTCGTAGGCCAGGACCTTCAGCCCATCGGACAAAGACTCGACGTGAAGGATCTCCATCATTGTGGGATCAAAATTGATCACCAAAAATTTCTCAATTTTCTTGCGAAAAAGCTTCAAAATAGCCGATATCTCAAAACGGATTCTTTCCCTCACATGACAGTGGTCATCGATCCATTTTCCAAGACCCTCGAGCATTTGACGCAAGCGCTGAAACACCTTGGCAGGGAGCAGTTTCCCCATTCTCCCTGCGAAGAATCTTAAAAATTTCTTTCCGGTGAACACTGAGGACTCTGCTTTTTTGGTTTTTACGCTCTTACGTTTCATCAAGACACCGAATAAAAAACTTCACTGGAATTTATTCACCGCGATGGAAGCGCTCTGCTGTGATTGCCCCTGCCAGTTGTCGTAGGAACCCGTGCCGGTTTTGGCGTTCAAGGTGATCGTGACCCAGCGGACAGCCGCCGGATCGGCGGTCACGGTCTCATTCGCATCATAATAAATAAACAGTTTATTATTATTGCCCGCGACACTGACGCCTGCCGCGGCCGCGTAATACGGAATAACAACCTCGGTTCCGCCATTTAAGGATCGGTAGAGCTTATTCGTTCCCGTATCCAGCCGGTAGACAACGCTCTGACCATCCTGATTATTGAAGTTCACCTGATAATCCTGGACCGCGGTGATGGACTTGCTGAAACGCAGGCCCTTCGCCAGGCCGTCGCCGTCGACGATGATATCCAGCGCGTCGGAGGCCAGCATGTCCATATTCAATTTGTTGGGGACAAATATGGCATTCTTCACCAGATGAAACGTCAGATGTGTCCCGGCGGCGGACAGGACCCCCAAGATCACAATGACCATGATCAACTCGATCAAGGTGAATCCATTCCTGCGGCCGCAGATTTTTCTGTCAAATCCCATAAGTGATATTCTTCGCGAGATAGGTTATCAAACCGGCGATGACCTTGGTGCCGTTACTTTTGGTCACATCAACCGTGATCTTCTTCAGGCTCTCGGCGGTGGCACCGTTGCCCTGGACATAGCTGACGGTCCTGACAAGATCATATTGATAACCCTGATAATTGGGAAAATTGGCGCTCGTCACATTGGCGTAATTCATGTTGTTGACCTTTTCCATCTCAAACCGCGCCAAATTCTGCGCCATGGCCTCATCCTCCGAGACAAATACGCTTTCCAGATGCGCCCCAATCAGCAAAGACAAAGGAACAGAGACAATGCTCATCACAACGATCGTCATGATGAGTTCAACAAGAGAAAACCCGCTGTTAGGGCGTGATTGGAATATTGATTTCACGATAATCAATGACCTTTCCTGTGAATGTATTATACTTGGCCGCGATGGTTCTGTATATATTCGACGCGGTTGTCTTGCCCATAGATTTGACTATGAAATTGTTATTATTGGAAGCCGGAAAGACAGGAATATTCTCGGACAGGGATCCGTCCGTCATGACGAATTGTATGCTGGTATTGACCCCCGACATATTGCCGCTAAAACGCAGATAATCCATGAGGTAAATCGTCGGCACGGCATCGAGGGTGAAATTGGGATTGAGATTCGCATCCGCAGGGGAAGAGAGATTCCCCGTCCAGACAATGGTGCCGTTGATGTTGATTTCAACCAACGTCTGCGTGTTGGCCCATGTGACGATCATGCGGTCGATCGTGATGGTCTTGGAATTGGTCGCGTTCTGAAGATAGATATCAATCAATTTTGTCCCGTCGATACAAGCGCTCTCATTCGCGGAACAGGTGTCCCGGCAATTCCCCCTGGCGATATCGCACTGATCATAACAGGCGTTGCGTATGGCGTCACATAAGGCCTTTGCGGCGTTCCATGTGTCATCACACGCGTTGCGGCAGGCATTCCCCGAAGGGCCCGAGGGACAGGCGGCCCGGCACGCGTCCCTATCGGCGTCAGCCTGAGCCCGGCAGGTATCCCTGTCGGCATCACACTGGGCCCTGCAAGCATCTCTTGTAGCGTTGCACGTATTCGTACAGGCATTCCCAATGGCTTGGCACTGCCCTTGCGTTAACGCCCCTCCAAGATACGCCAAGGATGTATCCACCATCAAAAGATCGGCGGCCGTCCCGCCGACGACAAAATAATTGGCCGCGTCCACATCCGTCTGTCCCAAGGGGAAATAGCCGGTACCGAGACTGTCATTGTACCGAAAATTATAAAGGGCATTATGAATGCCAGCCTGGGCAAGATAGAGGGCTCTGGAACTGATTGATTTGGAGCGAGTTTGCGAGAAACGCTGGACGATGAAAGTGGTGACACTCAGGACGGAAACGGAAACGAAGAGGATGAGAATGATGGAGGCGGCAAGGGTGATACCCCGCTGATCAAAAAAGGAAGCCTTTGTGCGACCGATTTTTGGGAACGTGCGATATCGGCGAACCCTAAACTCCTTCACAAAACCCATCATGCTTAGGGACGGATCGGGATTATCAGGAAAGATAACGAACAAAAAAACAACTGATTTTTTTAGAACTGGTTTCATAACCCTTGAGTGGAAAGAAAACTCGCTGTTCCAAAAAAACAGAATACTTATCGAAGGTTATGAAACCAGTTCTAACTGCTTCTGACCTCAATGATTCTTATTGTTTCAAGAATGAACCCACATCATTGGCAACCCCTGGGGTATAGACATAAACACCCCCAGTAGGCCCCACATAATTACCGGTAACATTTTTTGCCCAAACCGAGGTGATGCCGCCTTGCGCCAGGACATTCACGAAACAAGGAGCCGTAGTGCTGCAAGTTGTTGAAACGGCAACAAGATCTAACACGGTTGGGAACTTACGATTGGTGTCATTAGCCATGTACGTCTGAATCCCCGATCGGACGCCGCCGACAGCGCCCTCTTCCGCCGCCAGGTTAGCGCTTGTCGAAAGATTGAAAAACTTGGGGATAGCGACCGCGGCCAGGATACCCAAAATAACGATCACCATGATCAACTCGATGAGTGTAAATCCGAACTCCTTCTTGAATTTCATTCCTTTTCCCTCCTTATTTGATGTTTGATTGATAATCTGATTTCCATCCGATATGCCGTCCGACCATTTGTCTTTTTCATTCCGCTGATGATAACGGTTTCATTATAATCAAACACAACGGGATTGCAACATTTCAATGACTTTTTTTCTGTTTTTTTACCCCTGTTTGAAAAGATCCATCAGACTCCACATGGGCAAAAAGACCCCCAGGGCCATGAACAGAACTCCGACTCCCAGGACGAAAATCAAAATCGGTTCAATGAGGGAAACAAAGTTGTCAACCGTATATTCGATCTCGGAATCATAATAATCGGCGATATGCAGGAGAAGTTCATCCAATTTCCCCGTTTCCTCGCCCGCGGCCACCATCTGAGTGACAACCGCGGGGAACATGCCGCTTGCCCTCATGGGTTCCAGCATGCCGCTTCCTTCATTGACACTCACCTTGATCTTTGCAATGGCCCCGGCGATCATTACGTTACCGACGGTATCCGCGACAAGATCCAGAATCTGCAGGATGGGCACGCCGCTGCGCATCAATGTGGCTGTGATGCGGCAAAAACGCGACATGATCAGTTTAAGAAGCAGCGGCCCCAAAATCGGCAGTTTCAATTTGATGTTATCCAGCCAAAACATCCCCTTTGTGGTGATGATGAATTTCCGCATCACAAAAACCCCTCCTCCCCCGACAGCAAGGATCAGCCACCAGAAATGACTGACGGCAAAATTGATCCCCAAGAGGATCCGCGTGGGAAGAGGCAAGGCGGTTTTGAATTGGCTGTAAAGAACCTCAAACCGCGGGACAACGAGGGTGATCAAAACTAAAAAACCGAGGATGATGCCGGTGACGATAATGACCGGATATTTCATGGCCGACCGCACACGCCGGCTGACCCTCTCATCATATTCACCGAGAATGGCCAGTCTCTCCAGAATCTCCGGGAGCCGGCCGGACGCCTCCCCGGATCTGACCATGCTGACATACAAGGCATTGAAAATGTGCGGATATTTCTCCAGCGTCAATGAGAAGGGGGAACCGCCTTCGATATCCCTGGAGATATGGCCGATGGTCTCCTTCAAGGCCTTGTTGCTCGTTTGTTCCCCGAGAGCGCTCAAACTGGAAAGAAGGGGAAGTCCCGCTTTTTGAAGCGTGAACAAAAGTCTCGTGAACATATTGATGTCAGAAGACTTGACCCCCTGGAATCTCTCGAAGAATTGATTGATCTGCTGGCTGGTCAAAGCCCTGCCGATGGTGACAGGGACATAACCCATCTGCTCCAGATGGGCGGCAACGGTTTTCTCGGAGTCCGCCGGCATCAGCCCTTCTTTGAGTTTGCCGGTTTTATCCCTGGCCTTGTATTGATAAGTTGCCAAGCGAAACCTCCATTAATCCATTTCTGTCACACGCAAGACTTCTTCGAGACTCGTCAATCCCTTTTGCATCTTCGCGAGCCCGTCCTGGCGCAAGATACTCATCCCGGATTCCACGGCCTTTTTTTTGATTTCATCGGCAGACTTGCGCTCATCCACCATGCGCCTGATTTCATCATTGAGAACCAAAAATTCAAATATGCCCGTCCGCCCCGAATAACCCGTCTCTTTGCATTGTTTGCATCCGGCCCCCTTGTAAAATTTCGTCCCCGGCTTCAACCCCATATCCCTCAAAACATCCTTGGAAGGGACGTACTCTGTTTTGCATTTGTCGCAGATAAGCCTGACCAAACGCTGAGCAAGAATCCCGACGATCGAACTGGAGATCAAGAAAGGTTCGATCCCCATATCGATCAGCCGCGTCAAAGCCGACGGCGCGTCATTGGTGTGAAGCGTCGAAAAAACCAAGTGTCCTGTCAGAGCGGCCTGAATGGCCATGTCCGCCGTTTCTCTGTCGCGGATCTCCCCGACCATGATCACATCCGGGTCCTGGCGTAAAATGCTCCTCAACCCCGTCGCGAATGTGATGCCCGAGGCGGGATTGACCTGCGTCTGGCGGATGAGCGGAATCTCATATTCCACAGGATCCTCGATCGTGATGATATTCCTTTCAACCGAATTGATGATGGTCAACGCGGAATACAAGGTGGAGGTCTTCCCGCTTCCGGTCGGCCCTGTGACTAAGATGATCCCATTGGGGCGGCGGATGATCTGATGGAAGGCCTCAAGATCCTTTCCCGCGAGTCCCGTTTCCTGCAGACCGAACAAAACGGATGACTTATCCAAGAGGCGCATCACCACATTTTCCCCGTGGACGGTCGGGAATGTGGAAACCCTGACGTCCAGACTGCGGTTATCGATTTTCAAACGGATGCGCCCGTCCTGCGGTTTGCGGTTTTCGGCGATGTCAAGCCTCGCCATGATCTTGATTCTGGAAATGATGGCGTTCTGAAGTTTTTTGGGAAGAAGAATCACCTCCCGCAGAAGCCCGTCGATACGCGAGCGCACCCTCACAGCTTCTTCTTCGGGTTCAACGTGAATGTCAGAGACCCTGTCCCGGACGGCCTGGATCATGACGGCGTTCACCAGCTTGATGATCGGCGCCTCTTCGCCGCCGCCTTCCGCTCCCCCGGCCTCCATCCCCGCGAGGGCCCCCTGGTCAATGGATTTGATGATCTCCTCGATGCTTTTCGTGGCCCCGTAACACGTATCCAGAATCCTCTGCACTCCCCGTTCGGAGACCAAAACCGGCTCGATCAAATCGATCTTACTGATCCTCCGGATCTGATCGATGGCCACGATATCCTGGGGATCGAGCATGCCCAGCGTGAGGGTGTTGCTGATTTTGAAAAGAGGGACGGCATTGTATTTCTTGGCGATTTTCTCAGGGACGAGCTTGATGGTCTCTTTATCCGCCACGTAGTCGGTCAAATCCATATACGGAAGGCCCATGGCCTCAGCGTGGGCCTTCACGATATCTTCGCCGGCGATAAAACCCAATTTCTCCAAAGCCCTATCCATTGTGAGACCTGTGCGGCTGGTCTCCTCTTTCGCCTTCTCCAGCATCTCCGGGGTGATCAACCCCGTTTTCAACAAAAGGTCAATCACCTGCTGCTGCCGGCGCGCTGTATCTTTCATATCCTTCTGCCTCCGATCCCGCGTGAAAAATTTACGACTCTTTCAATAATCCCTTGATTTTCTCCATCAATTTGGACGGCTCAAAGGGCTTCGCCATATAAGCATCGGCACCCACCTCATAACCCAATTGCTCATCGCTTTGCTGAGCCCGTGCCGTAAACATCATGATGGGAATGGCATTGTATTTTTTATCAAATTTCAACATGCGGCAGACCTTATAACCGTCCAGTTTGGGGAGCATCAGATCCAGGATGATCAGATCCGGCATCTCCTTGCGGGCCAGATTGAGTCCCTCCTGGCCGTCTTGAGCCGTTAAAACCTCATAATGGCTGGCCTCAAACTGCATCTTGAGGGCGTAGAGCATATCCGGCTCATCATCAATGACTAAGATCCGTTTTTTACTCATAATAAAGCTTCACCTCTTTCGACAGGAGTTTGCGGTCATTTTCCTTGAGACCAACAAATTCCAGCCCCA
>CAYIQK010000048.1:0-9144 GCA_964365515.1 uncultured Planctomycetales bacterium
TATTTTGGTAGAACTAGGACATTTCTATTTTGGTTTGACACGCAGGGACAAATTTCTTGCTTTTTGAAATGCTTTTCGTTAGAATAGCGCTCTATGCCAAAGGTGGTTTCTCAAGGGGATGTGATGGAAAGGGTTGTCGCGCTTTGCAAAAGGCGCGGCTTTATTTTTCAGTCTTCCGAGATTTACGGCGGGTTGGGGAGTTCCTGGGATTACGGCCCGCTGGGGGCGGAATTGAAGCGTAATGTCAAAACGGCTTGGTGGAAGGACGTTGTGCACGATCGAGATGACGTGGTCGGTCTGGATGCGAGCATCTTGATGCATCCTAAGGTCTGGGAGGCCTCAGGACACATCGAAGGCTTTCATGATATCCTCGTAGACTGCCGCAGCTGCAACAAGCGCTTGCGTGAAGATCACATCACAGATAACAAATGTCCGAATTGCGGCTCCAGCGATTTCACTCCCGGCCGCGCCTTCAATCTGATGCTCAAGACTCATCTGGGGGCTGTGGAAGATGAAGGCAGTGTGACTTATCTGCGGCCGGAAACAGCCCAGGGGATCTTCGTCAATTTCGGTAACGTCCTGGATGCCACCCACCGTCGTCTTCCCTTCGGGATCGCCCAGATCGGCAAGTCCTTCCGCAATGAAGTGACCGCCGGCAATTTTATCTTCCGCACGCGAGAATTCGAACAGATGGAAATCGAATATTTCACAACCCCTCAAGATGCCCCGGGATGCCATGAGCATTGGATCGAGGAGCGACTGGGATGGTATCTGGATCTGGGGATGAGAAAAGAGAATTTGCGACTTCGTAAACACGGCGCAGATGAGCTGGCTCATTACGCCGCGGCCTGCACGGACATTGAGTACAACTTCCCCTTTGGCTGGTCGGAATTGGAGGGAATTGCCAACCGCACCGATTTTGACCTCAAACAGCACTCCCAGCATTCGGGCGTGGACTTGCGTTACCACGACCAGGTCTCAGGCGAGAAGTTTTTTCCTTATGTGGTTGAGCCTTCCGGCGGCGTTGACCGCGCGGCGTTGGCCTTTCTCACCGATGCCTACCACGAGGAGGAGGTGGAGGGGCGCACGCGCGTGGTCTTGAAATTGAGCAAACACTTGGCGCCTGTTCAGGTGGCGGTTTTGCCGTTATTGAAAAAAAATGACGCCCTCGTTTCCCTCGCGAAAAAAATCAAAAAAGATCTTCAAAAAAATTTTGTCTGCGTTTATGATGACACGGCCGCCATCGGCAAGCTGTACCGGCGTCAGGATGAGATCGGGACGTTTTTCTGCGTCACCGTGGATGTGCAGTCTTTGGACGATCAGCAGGTCACCGTTCGGGACAGAGATACGATGGGCCAGGAACGCCTTGGCGTGGATCACCTTAAAAGATATCTAACAGATCAGTTTCAAAATCAAACGAAAGGGTAGGGAAAAAATGGCGACGAAGTCGAAGTATGTTTATTCTTTTGGCGGCGGTAAGGCCGACGGTCAATCGGCAATGAAGAATCTTTTAGGCGGAAAGGGAGCCAACTTGGCGGAAATGGCCGGACACAAGGATTTGCGCCTGCCGGTCCCTCCGGGATTCACCATTACAACGGAGGTATGCATTCATTATTACAAGAACGGCAGGAAATATCCGGCGGGTCTCAAGGAAGAGGTCAATGCCGCCCTTAAAAAAATCGAAAAACTGATGGGAAAAAATTTCGGCGACTCCGTCAATCCTTTGCTTGTCTCGGTGCGTTCCGGTGCCAGAAGATCCATGCCGGGGATGATGGAAACGGTTTTGAATGTCGGTCTGACGGAGAAGACTCTGCCCGGTCTTGCCAAGAAATTCGGCAGCGAGCGTTTCGCTTACGATGCGTACCGCCGGTTGATCACGATGTACGCGGATGTGGTGATGGAAAAAGCCGCCGGTGTTGAGCCTAAAGACGGGCACGGCATCCGCCAGCAGTTGGATAAAATTTTGCATCAAACAAAAAAAGACAAGGGTGTCGAATATGATTCAGATCTGGATGCGGCGGATTTGAAAATTTTGGTTTCTCTGTATAAGGCCAAGATCAAAGAGGTCTTAGGCAAAGACTTTCCGGATGATCCTCTCCAGCAGCTCTGGGGCGGAATTGGGGCTGTCTTCAGCTCATGGAACGGGAAGAGGGCGGTGTCGTACCGGCGCATCGAGCGTATCCCCGACGAGTGGGGCACGGCGGTCAATGTCCAGAGCATGGCCTTCGGCAACACGGGCGAGAATTCCTCGACAGGGGTCGCCTTCACCCGCAATCCTGGAAACGGAGAGAATCAATTCTATGGGGAGTATCTGGTCAACGCGCAGGGCGAGGACGTGGTCGCCGGTATTCGCACGCCTGCCCCGATCAACGGGTATTCTCAGGGCGAGTACAACAAAAATCTCAAGACACTGGAACAGTTAACCCCTAAGGTCTACAAACAGCTCGATGAGATTCGCCGCCGTTTGGAAAAGCATTACCGGGATATGCAGGACATTGAGTTCACTGTCGAAGACGGCCAGTTGTTTATGCTCCAGTGCCGTGTGGGTAAACGAAACGGCCCTGCCGCGGTTCGCATGGCCGTGGATATGGTCAAGGAAAAGCTTATCAGCAAAGAGGAGGCCGTGGGACGCGTCACGCCGTCTCAGTTGGAAGAACTGCTTCATCCCATCATCGACCCGGAACAGGAGAAGCACGCTAGTCTATTAGGAAAAGGATTGCCGGCGGGCCCAGGCGGGGCGGCCGGTCAGATCGTTTTCACGGCTGACGATGCTGTGGCGTGGGCCAAAGGTGGTAAACAAGTGATTCTCGTGCGCGAGGAAACCAACCCCGAAGACGTGGAGGGGATGCGGGCGGCCGTGGCGATCTTGACGGCCCGCGGAGGAATGACCTCTCACGCGGCTTTGGTTGCGCGCGGATGGGGGAAATGCTGCGTGGTCGGTTGTTCCGACATTGAGGTTCATCTGAAAGAGAGAACCATGAGAGTCGACGGCAGGGCCCTGAAGGAGGGCGACTGGATCACCTTAAACGGGACCAAAGGGACCATTTATGAGAAGAGTCTCCCGATGATCGATGCCTCTCATGAGAATGAATGTTTGAATGAGTTCCTGAAGATTTGTGATCCGTCGCGGACATTGAAGATCCGCGCCAACGCGGATACCCCCGAGGATGCGGCCAAGGCCAGGGCTTTCGGCGCCGAGGGGATAGGGCTGTTTCGCACGGAACATATGTTTTACGGCATGAATTCCGAAGAGCCGCTTTTTAAACTGCGAAAGATGATCGTCTCCAAAGATACCGCGGAACGCCGCCGGGCCTTGGATGAACTTTTTCCGCACGTCAAAAAAGACATCAAGCAGACGCTGGAGGCCATGAGCGGATATCCCGTCACGATCAGGCTTTTGGATCCGCCTCTGCATGAATTTGTCCCCAAGAATGAAGAAGCCCTTCAGAATTTAGCCGGCAGTCTTGGGATCTCCGTTGAGAATTTAAGGAAAAGGGCGGCCTCACTGCATGAATCCAATCCCATGATGGGGCACCGGGGAGTGCGTTTGGGCGTCACTTACCCTGAGATCACGGAGATGCAGGTCCGCGCGATCTTTGAGGCGGCCGCTGAACTCATCCAGGCCGGCAGGAAAGTCAGCCCCGAGATCATGATCCCTGTTGTCTGCACGGATAAAGAAGTTGATGATCAGAAAAAGATTGTTCAGCGTGTTTATGGGGAGGTCTGCAAGAAATACAATATCAAAAAACTGCCGTATCTTTACGGGACGATGATTGAGATCCCGCGCGCGGCTTTAACCGCCGACCGGATCGCGGAAGGGGTTGAGTTTTTCTCCTTCGGGACCAACGATCTGACTCAGATGAGTTTCGGATTTTCTCGAGATGACATCGGCGGATTTCTGCCGGATTATCTTTCCAAAGGCATTATCCCTGAAGATCCGTTTCAATCGATTGACGTGCAAGGGGTCGGCCAGCTGATTGATATCGGGGTGCGTTTAGGACGCAAGACCCGTCCGGGGTTGAAGGTCGGCATCTGCGGCGAGCACGGAGGGGACCCGGCCTCGATCGAGTTCTGCCACCGCGTGGGGATGGATTACGTGAGTTGTTCGCCGTACCGTGTTCCGATCGCCCGTTTGGCCGCCGCGCAGGCCGCGCTTAAGGAAAACTCAATAAAGCGGGTAACGGCAAAAAAGCCAATGTCAAGAAGCAAGGGAAAAGAGATAAGAAAAGGTAAATGATTAGACACAAGAGTACACGCGCACATGACTGATCCCATCAAAGCCTATTTGAAAGATGTCCGCCCGATTCCTCTTCTGACCCCTAAGGAGGAAATCGAAGTCGCTAAGAAAGTCCGGAAGGGGGATCGCGCGGCCAGGGATCACATGATCAGGGCCAACCTGCGCCTTGTGATCAGCATCGCCAAGCGTTACTCAAACTTAGGGGTTCCCTTGAGCGATTTGATCGAGGAAGGCAACATCGGCCTGATGAAGGGCGTTGAGAAATTTGATCATAAGAAGGGATTCCGTTTTTCGACGTACGCGGCGTGGTGGATCAAACAGGGGGTTTCACGGGCCATCATCGATCAGGGCAAGATGATCCGCGTGCCCGTGTATATGAACGAGGAGATCCTCAAATACAAAAAAGTTTTAGAGAAGCTGACGCACAAACTGAACCGCAAACCCCGCTTTTCCGAGATTGCCAAGAGAATGAAGACAACCGTTGAGCGCATCCGCGAGCTGGAGAACTCGATCGCCAGGATGTCGAGCCTCGATGCCCCCATTGGAGAGGAAGGCGACGGTCAGGTGAAGGATATCATCGAAGACGAAAACGTTGCCAGACCGGATGCGGAAATTGAGAAATTTTTCAACAAAGAGCGGGCGCTCAGTTTTCTCGACATGTTGAACGACAGGGAACGAAAGATCCTCGAACTGCGTTATGGTTTGGCCGACGGCGAACCGCATACCTTGGCCGAGATTGCCGAGATCTTAGGGGTCTCGCGTGAACGCATCCGCCAAATCGAAGACGCGACCATCAAAAAAATCCAGCATATCCTCAAGCAAAAAAAGGCAAAGGAAGACGTTGAGCAGTAGAAAAAGAAAACCAACCTTTGTCTTGGTGATCCCCCGTTTCGAGGATATCTTCCATTCCTTCTACGCCGGGGAAATTATTCGCGGGGTGAGTCTCTCCGCCAGCCGTCTGAACGCCGACTTTCTCATCCACATCACCGACCGTTCGAATCATAAGGGGTGGCTGGATTCGACCCTCATGGACACCAATTACATCGACGGAATCATCTTTGCCGACATCGACAATGACGTCGCGATCGTTAAGAAGGCGATCCGTTCGGGCATGCCTTGTGTGGTCCTCAACAATATCTTGGATGAACCGATCAATTATATCTCCGTTGATAATCGGCAGGCGGCCATTGAGGTGGTGGAGTATCTCATCGGACTGGGACACACCAAGATTGCCACCATTGCCGGTGATGTCTCCACCCAGGCGGGCTTGAGGCGTTTGGAAGGATACAGGGAGACGCTCCTCAAGCACAATATCCGTACTCCTCGGCAGTACGTCACATTCGGCGAATTTTTGCGCACGCCGGCGCGTTACGCGGCCCAGAAACTTCTCAAAGCCCAAGACCGGCCGACGGCCGTTTTTGCCGCCTCGGATGTGATGGCCATGGAGCTGATCGATGTGGCCAAGTCTCTTGGTATCCGTGTGCCGGAGGAACTCTCTGTCGTTGGGTTTGATGACAATCCGTTCAATGCGAGCTCTCCGGTGAAATTAGCCACGGTCTCTCAGCCCTTAGTTGAGATGGGACGGCTGGGGGCCGAGCACTTGAGTCAGATCAGCCGTGGGACAGCGAAACTGCCGATCAAGGTGGTTTTACCGACGAGATTGATCAAACGGGACTCCGCGGTGAAAATCCATTGAGGATGGGAAATGCCCAAAAAAGTCAGCATCAAAAAAAGTGAATTGAAAAACCGCATCCGGGACATCCCTGATTTCCCGAAAGAGGGCATCATCTTCAAGGACATCACAACGCTTCTCAAGGACAAGGATGCCTTCAGAAAATCGATTGATCTTCTGGCCAACAAATTCCGGAAAGAGACAATCGAATTGGTGGTTGGTGTGGAGGCGCGCGGGTTTATCTTTGGAGCGGCCTTAGCCTACAAATTGGGGGTTGGTTTTGTTCCGGTGCGCAAGAAAGGAAAACTCCCCGCGAAAACCAAGAGTGTCCAGTATCAACTGGAATACGGGACTGATGTCCTGGAGATCCATGAAGATGCCATTCATCCCGGCGCGCGGGTGCTTATTGTCGATGACCTCTTGGCCACGGGTGGAACCATCAAGGCGGTCTCGGAGCTGGTGAAGGCCGAGCGGGGTGTGATCGCCGGCGTAGCCTTCTTAGTTGAACTGCGGTTTCTCAAAGGAAAAGACAAGTTGAAGGATCTCCCCGTCTATTCCGTCATCAAATATTAGTCCCGGACAGTGAACCCATCAGCGTTACCCTCTAGAATCCGCATTTTTGGTGTTCTGGCTGTTATTCTCGCGGTTGTTTTTTTTACTTACACACCCGTCCTCAAAGGGGATTTTCTCCTGTGGGATGACGATGTTCATGTTCTGGAGAATCTCACGATCCGCGGCCTTGACCTCGAGCATATCCAGGACATGTTCACCTCCACGGTCAACAAAATTTACATTCCGCTGACCAGCCTTTCCTTCGCCCTGGAATATCATCGTTTCGGTTACAAACCGTTTGTCTATCATCTGGACAATCTTCTTCTGCATCTGATTGTCGTTATTTTTGTATTTCTGTTGGGGCGCAAGCTGGGTCTTTCGCAGGAAGCCGCGGGCGCGGCCGCCCTCATTTTTGGAATTCACCCCATCCATGTCGAGTCCGTGGCCTGGATCACGGAGCGTAAAGACGTCTTGTACGCCGTGTTTTACATGGCCGCGCTTTTGAGTTACCTTTGTTATCTGGAAAGAAGGGCGTACCGTTTCCTCGCGCTCACGACGGTACTGGGGGCGTTGAGCATGCTGGCCAAGCCCATGGCCTTGAGCCTGCCGCTCATTTTGTTATTGTTGGATTGGTTCCGTGGACGGTTGTCCCTGCGCTGTTTTTATGAAAAGGCGCCTCTGGCCGCCTTGATCACAGGGCTTGGCTGGATCACCTACGCGGCCCACGCACGGATCCCTGGAGAAAGCGTTGTGCAGAGTGTCCTCATCTGGCCGTGGACGTTTGTCTTTTACCTGAGGCAGTTTGTTTTTCCTTTTATCTCCGTTCCTATTTACAGACTGCCGAAACCCATGGCGTTGTCCAACCCTGAATATCTGTTTTCACTGGTTGTTTTTTTTCTGGTTGTGACCGCGGTTGTTCGTTTCCGCCGGAACCGATGGTTTCTCTTCGCGGTCTCATTCTACTTTCTTTCCATTTTCTTTTTGTTACGGTTTGATGAGTTGAAAGATGTCAATGTCGTTGCCGACCGTTTCATGTATCTGCCCAGCGCCGGTTTCTGCCTTTGGCTGGGATCTGCGATTGGGCGCGGATTCACCGGCGGGGTCAAGGAGAGGTTGGGCCGGTGGGTGACAGCCGCTATGATGTTCGCCGTTATCGGTGTTTTGTCTTTCCATACCTTTGGACAGTGCGGGGCATGGAAGGACAGTATTTCTTTGTGGCGGCATCAATTGAGATATTTCCCCGATGAGCCCCTGGCCTTGAACAATCTTGCGATTGCCTTGCGGGATCAAAAGGATTACAAGCAGGCCGAACGTAACTATAAAAATATTTTGAAGATCAGCGTTCAGGGACCAGGTATTGGTCTTTCCGAAGAGGCGGAGGAAAGTATAAAGAAGGTAACGCAGACAATGAATCTCTATAAAAAGGCCATTGCCATTGATCCGGAATGTGTGGGTGCGCAGTATAATCTGGCCAATCTCTATGCCGATATTGGTATGGTGACGGAGGCCGCTGAGGCTTATATCAGGACGCTTGGTCTTGACTCCGGCTATAGGGATGCGCATTTCAACCTGGGGCGTCTGTATCAGGAATTGGGAGACTATCAACAGACCATATATGCCTATGAACAAACCATCGCGACGCACCCAGGCCAAGAAGATATCTACATCAATGTGATTCTTGCTTATAACGAGGCCTTGCAAAAGGAGCCGGACAATGTCTCTTACAGACAGGCCAGAGAGAAGACGCTTGATCGGCTTGTGGGTCTTGTTGACAGCCGGCGGCCTGGCCGGGCAACGTCTTTCTTCAACCTGGGGGTTGTTTATGATGAGATGGGGGAGCCGTTGAAGGCCATTGAGGCCTATCAAGAGGCATTGCGTATCCAGCCGAATCATGCCCACACCCTGCACAATTTAGGGAATGTCTACAAAGACCTCCGGAGGTTTGATGAGGCCCTGGCGGCGTATCAAAAGGCGGTTCAGGCCAATCCCCGCAACGCGGAAACGTATCTGAACATGGGGATCATCCATGGCCAGCGGGGCCGTTATTCGCAGGCCAGAGAATACTATCAAAAAGCCATTGCCGCGGATCCGGCGAATCCCCGGGCGTATTTTAATCTGGGATACCTTAATGAAGCAACGGGGTCTTTAGGGGAGTCTGTTCAGGCCTATCAAAAAGCCCTGACGCTGAACTCTGAAAACGCTGAGATTGATTATAATTTAGGAAATGTTTATATTAAATTGCACAGAAACGAAGAGGCGTTGAAAGCCTATTTGAGTGCCGCGGCTAAGAATCCCGGCCACGTCAATGCCTGGATCAATTTGTCCATTTTGTCTTTCAAAATGGGGGATTTCAAGGGTGCTGTCAAGTACTGTGACGAGGCGGTTCTTTTGGGGTATGAGGCGCCGGCAGGGTATCTGAAATCCTTGCAACCCTATCGGAAGCAGTGAATTTATGGAAGGAGTCAGAATTTGGATTGACATCCCGAATGATTGATGGTTTAATTGGGTCATTCTCTCGCCCTTTCTATTGCGCCTGTAGCTCACTTGGATAGAGCGCGGCTCTCCTAAGGCCGGCGTAGGCCGTTCGAATCGGCCCAGGCGCACTTTTTAGAAAAAATGAAAAAAAATGAAAAGATTGTTGACACCCCATTTGAGGTGTGGCAGAATAACACAGTTTTCCATA
>CAYIQK010000049.1:0-2599 GCA_964365515.1 uncultured Planctomycetales bacterium
GCGGCGGCCTCCATCGGGAAATTGCTGGAGGCGCGGGGATTGCAGACGAGCATCATCAAGTGTGACCCTTACTTGAACGTCGATCCCGGAACCATGAGTCCATTTCAGCACGGCGAGGTTTATGTCACCGACGACGGCGCCGAAACGGATTTAGACTTGGGCCACTATGAACGTTTCACCAACGCCCCCATCACCAAAGATTGCAATATCACAACCGGCAAGGTCTATCACACGGTCATCACCAAGGAGCGGCGCGGGGATTATCTGGGAAAGACGGTTCAGATCATCCCGCATATCACCGATGAGATCAAGCGCTGTATCAAGAAGGCTTCCCAAGGCAAGGATGTGGATGTCACCATTGTCGAGATCGGCGGTACCGTTGGAGACATCGAGAGCCTTCCTTTCCTGGAGGCGATCCGTCAGCTCCGTTGGGAATTGGGCGAACATTATGCCCTCAATATCCACGTCACACTTCTGCCCTATATCAAATCCGCCGGCGAACAGAAGACTAAGCCTACCCAGCATAGCGTCGGGCGCCTGCGGGAGATCGGCATCGCCCCGGACATCCTTTTGTGCCGGACGGAGAGACATATCACGAAAGAACAGCGCGATAAGATTGCTCTTTTTTGCAACGTCGACCGGGAGGCGGTTGTGGAGGCCGCCGATGTCAAACATATTTACGAGGTGCCGCTCGCTTTCAAGAACGAGGGTTTGGATGATCTCATCCTCAAGAAATTGAACATCAAACGGGAAGACAAGGATTTGAGGGAATGGGAGAATCTGGTCATCAAGCGGTTGAAGCATCCGCAGAAACAGGTCAAGGTCTGCGTGGTGGGGAAATATATCGCCCTTCAGGACGCGTACAAATCGATTTATGAGGCGTTGGTCCACGGCGGGATCGCCAATGACGCGAAAGTGAATATCGTTAAGATCGATTCAGAGGATCTGGAAAAAGGGAATATCGAAAAATATTTCAAGGGGACTCAAGGGATTCTCATCCCCGGCGGGTTCGGTGACCGCGGCATCGAGGGAAAGATCATGGCCGCCCAGTATGCGCGGGAGAATAAAATCCCGTTTTTTGGGATCTGTCTGGGGATGCAGGTCGCCACCATCGAATTCGCCAGAAACGTTTGCAAGCTCAAGGGGGTCAATTCGACTGAATTCGACAAAGAGGCCGCTCACCCTGTCATCGCTTTATTGGAAGAGCAGAAACACGTCAAGGACTTGGGTGCTTCCATGCGGCTGGGGGCTTATTCCTGCCAGCTGATGAAGAAATCGAAGAGCTATGAGGCTTACCGCCGGGAAAACATCTCGGAACGGCACCGGCATCGTTATGAGTTCAATAATCAATACAAAAAGATGTTGGAGGAAAAGGGGATGGTCTTTGCCGGGGTCAACAGCGATCATGGGCTTGTGGAGATCATTGAGCTTGAGGATCACCCGTGGTTTGTGGCCTGTCAGTTTCATCCGGAATTCAAATCGAAGCCGGAGCGGGCCCATCCTTTGTTTCGGGAATTTGTGAAAGCATCTTTAGAGAGCGCGAAAACACGCGAAAGTTGACGCGAAATTTCGCGTATTTTCGCGTTTGATTTAGCGTTTTTTCGCGATTGTTCAAAATGATAAAGCGCGCGGGTGGCGGAATTGGTAGACGCGCACGTTTGAGGGGCGTGTGCCGCAAGGCATGTGGGTTCAAGTCCCATCCTGCGCATTGATATGTTCCATTCCGGAGTGAAGGCATGAAGAAATCCATTGGAGTCAGCGCGAGCATTCTGTGTGCGGATTTCGCGCGGCTGGGAGAGGAGATCAAAAAAATTGAGGAAGCCGGCGCGGACATGATCCACGTGGATGTGATGGACGGACATTTTGTCCCGAATATCACGATCGGCCCGGTCATTGTGCAGGCGCTCCGTCCCCTCACACGGCTTCCGATCGAGGCCCATCTGATGATCGAACATCCCGGTGTCTATATTGACGATTTTATCAGGGCCGGGGCGGATATCATCTCGATTCAGGCCGAATGTTATGGCCGTTCTGTGTCTAAGGATTCCGAGGGGGGGCAATATCCCAGAGCGGTGAGCTCCATCGACACGGAAAAGGCGGGGGAAGACATTCGAAGGATCAAAAAAAAAGGAAAGAAGGCGTTCATGGTCGTTAATCCAGGAACATCTCTTTGCATGATGTCTCTTTTGGATGAATTGGACGGCGTGTTGATCATGTCGGTTCATCCCGGATTCGCCAAACAGAAATTCATGGCCGCGGCCATCCCTAAGATCCAGGAACTGCGCCGCAGGTATGACGGTCCCATTGCGGTCGACGGCGGCATCAATGAGGTGACGGCCCCCGAGGCGGTCAAGGCCGGAGCGGATATCCTGGTGACGGCAAGTTATTTTTTTGGATCGGGAAAGCCTAAGGACGTGGTGAGATATTTGAAATCGCTCAAAGCGCAGACGGCCATCGAGTATATGCTGCTTTTAGGCGTTGTGGTGGCCACTGTTCTCATTGGTCTGAAGGTTTATCTGCCGCAGACCAAGCAATCCGCCAATCTGTATTTCAACCGGACAGCCGTCGGAATACTGGGGACGCCCAATCCCTGCGGGGA
>CAYIQK010000049.1:2699-8944 GCA_964365515.1 uncultured Planctomycetales bacterium
TGTATTTCAACCGGACAGCCGTCGGAATACTGGGGACGCCCAATCCCTGCGGGGATGGATATTGCTGTGAGCCTTTTGAGGATATAAGTAAATGCCAGCCAGATTGTGATATGGTCGGAGGCGATATATTGCTTTGCCCGCCATAGAATTTCTATCCCAATCTGCCGTTATTTCTGCCGCTTATCGCGGACAAAATTACTTTTTTCAAAGTTTTTGGCGTATTTCTTAAGCTCCGCCCCGATCTCGCTGATCTGGGCCACGTGGGTGATTTTTTGGACGGAGTTACTGACTATGCCGATCGAGATGGATAATAATCCGAACTTCTGTTCATGGCCCTGGCGGTCTTTGCTGATGATATATCCCTGCCCGCGGTCTTCCTCCGAGTAAAACGACGGGGACTTGGCATCAAACTCTCTGATGATCTCTTCGCAGATCTCATCCGTTACTTCGTTGTCCGCGATGAAGACCATGTCATCACCTCCGATATGTCCGATGAAGGCGTTGGGTCCTCCTTTGTCACGCACCACCTTGATCAGGATGCGGGCCAGTTCCTTGAGGACTTGGTCGCCTTTCTCAAAACCATATTTGTCGTTGTAGGCCTTGAATTTGTCCAAGTCGGCGTAGCCGACGGCGAATATTCCCCCTAAGTCAATGCAATGCTGCAGTTCCTCCATGATGGATGTGTTTCCGGGAAGATGTGAGAGAGGGTTGGCGTCGAGGATGGAGATGGTGCGTTTGAGGATGCTTTTGATTCTGACTAAGAGTTCATCCGGATCAAAAGGCTTGATGATATACTCATCCGCCCCGGCCTCGATGCCGCCGATGCGGTCATGGACCTCGCCTTTTCCCGTGAGCATGATGATTGGGGTGTTCCTCAAGAGCAGGTCTTTTTTCAAGGCCTTGCAGAGTTCGAGGCCGTTCATCACCGGCATCATGTAATCGCAGATGATTAAATCCGGCATCTTCTGATGGACCATCTCAAGCCCCGTCCGTCCGTCTCTGGCCTGAAACACCTCATAATGTTCGGAGAGGGTCAATTTCAGCACATCCAGGATATCGGGATCATCGTCAACGGTTAGAACTTTTGTTTTTCTCATCAGTTCAATTTGTCCTCTTTTTCGGTTCCGATTTTAGACCCTTCCTTAATGGATAGGAAGGTCTATCCTTTAGGGTTAGGCTTCAAGGGAAGCGTGAAGTGGAAAGTGGTTCCTTGGTTGACTTCGCTGGTCACCCAAATTTCGCCTTTGTGGGCCTCGACGATTTTTTTCGCCAGAGAGAGGCCTAAGCCCGTCCCCTTAACATTTTGATTGATTTCGTTGTCAACGCGGAAAAACTCGTCGAACAATTTTTCGATATCTTCTTTAGCGATGCCGATGCCGGTGTCGTAGACTGCAATGGCGGCTGTCTCTGGATCGCGGCGCACATCAACGCCGATCGTCCCGTTGAAGGGAACGAATTTGACGGCATTGCCCACCAGGTTGATGAAGATGCGTTCGACCTGATGTTTGTCGATCAGGATCTCCGGCATGTTGTCCTCGACTTTCATTTTCCACTGAACATTTTTCTCCTTCAATTGAGGGGTCAGAAGATCATGCACGCCTTCGATGAGGACGGTGATATTGCATTTTTCCATTTTCATCTCGACGCGGCCGGATTCGATGCGAGAGATGTCTAAGAGATTGTTGATCATCTTAACTAAGTTGTCCGAGTGGGTATTGATTTTTTCCAGGCGCTCTTTGACCTGTTGGGGAATCTCCCCCAATTTGCCGGTCATCAGAATCGAGGCGTATCCCTTGATGGATGTCAAAGGTGTTCGCAATTCATGGGACACGGCGGAAATAAATTCGGATTTTGTTTTACTGATGTGCCGGACTTCTTCCAGGACAGCCGCGAGTTGTTTGGTCCTGTCCTGCACCTTCGATTCGAGGACTTGTTTGGAGCTGTAAGCCTCTTCGAAGTACCGTGCGTTTTCTAGGGACTGGCCGATTTGATTAGCGAGGATGGAGATGAGTTCTTCATCGCCTTCCGTGACGGCGGAGGCATTGGAGCGGTTGCCCACAAAAAGGATTCCGATGATGCCGTTTTGGGTGAGGATGGGTGCCAGGACAAAATGTTCCACGTCAAAAAGTCGGATGACCGATTCCCGTCTTTGTTTGGGGGAGTCGGCCGAAGAGAATGTGTGGCCCTCTTTGAGCGCCTCTTGGAGGTTGTCATCTTTTTCGAGATTCGCCAGGATGAGCCCCACCTCATCCGGCGAGAACCCCAGATTGACCCGGCAGTGCAGAAGCTTGTCATCATCGTAGATGAGGATGAGATTTTTTTCAAAGCCGAGATCCGTCATGAGAGATTGATCCAGGCGGTGGAAAATCTCGTTTTCATCGAGGGTGGTGCTGATGAGCCTGGAGGTTTTCTGAAGGGCGTCCAAGCCGTTGAGGCGTTTGTCGAGCTCTTCCTGAGCCTTGTTCAATTCAAGATCAGTTTTGACGATGAGTTTGGCCTGTTCATCGAGATCGTTGAAGGATCGTTTCAATTTCTTGAGCGTTTCTTGAAGCCGGTGCACCTGTTCGATGCGATTGGCAAGTACCAAAATGAGGACAGTGACAACAATGACGGTGAGGACACCGACGGTCAATGAAAGATTGGAAGTGAAAATTCCCATTTGGAGCAATCACCGTTTAAGCGATGGCCATTCTGGCTGTCACTTAAGTGACAGCCAGAATAACGATGCTTTCATTTTGCACAAGGGGCCTTTTGAATCGTTCCGTTGACTGTAAGGGGCAGATTTCGCCATTGGCGTACATCCCGATAACGGGGACCTTCAATCCAAAGACTTCCCGGATTTTGAGGACTTCCCCGAAGGCTGTCCGTCCCAGCAATTTCAGGCGGGCCATGGATTCAAAGACGATGACTAATTGGGGTGGTTTGCCCAAAAGGTTATGTTGAGCTTCCTGGGCCGCCTCCATCGCCGCTTCTTTGCAGGAGTCCTTGCTGCCGATCATCAGATGGACTTCCGCTCCCTGAGGGATGTCTCCTTGACATACGATACTCCCGTCCTGCTGGATGTCAACAGCGTTTCTCAGCAAGTATTCTTTGCTTCCTTCGATGAAAATGCCTAAGGGGTAAAGGATCGCCATCTGGCCAAGCCGTCCGCGGCGCAGTCCCTTGGCCTCTTCGCCGAAGTATTCCTCGTAGATACTGCAGGCCCACTTTCCGTCGATGGATTTGATGATATTGCCGCTGGATTCACTGATCACCCGGGGTTTCCCCAGAGGTTTCCATCCGTGCCGGCTCCCCACGCCTACGCTCATGTGTCCGCCCATGATCAGGCCTACGGCCGAATTTTTAAGAATTTGATCCTGATGAATCTGGAATGTGTCTTTGAAGTGAAAATCATCGCAGCTGCCGGCCCCGACAACGGGAAAGACATTGCCCATGACCTCCTGGATGCTTTTGAGAAAGGGGGAAAGATTTTTGAGACGGCTGTCAACGAAGAAGACAAACACATGCCGGCCGTGCTGTCCGAAGTCCGCCAGACAGCTTTGCGCCAATTTTGTGCCGGCCTCGGAGGTCTCCGCGGTGTCCATGTGTTCACCGAGGCCGATCCCGAATTTCATTTCGTCCGAGGCGATTGTCAAAACGGCGATCCCGCGGTTTTCGATGGATTTAGTCAGGATGATGCCGGCACTTGAGCATCCGATCATCTTGGCGTTGTTGAGCACTTCCCGGATCACGGGGGTCGTCTCGGCGGGATTGTAATGGATGGTGCTTAAGACCAGCGCGATATCCGCGCGCGGCGTCCCCAGATTTGTTTTGGACTGAAAAGCCGCTTCTTTGGCGGCCTGTTGGATGTCTGTATGACGGCTGAAGCCGATTCCGATATGGGTGGACACTCGTTACGTTCCTTTCGCGCGGTCGCAAGGAAAATCAATTGACCGTTTGGGATAATATGGTATATTGACAAAAAGATTTTTGCCTTGGTCGTCAGTAGAAAGTATACAATAGAAACAAACAGCTGTTAACGATTAAATAGATTTATTGGCCCCATCGTCTAGCCTGGTCCAGGACACTTGGTTCTCAGCCAAGGAACACCGGTTCGAATCCGGTTGGGGCTATGAGTTTTGGCTTGCACTTATGGAGCGAAGCGAACATAAGTGTTAGCCAAAACCATCCCGAAGCCTACCCCGAAAATGTCGTAGAGATTTTCGGGGTGCTTAGGCGAGGGACATATTCCTCTCTCGGATACATGCGGCAAAAGCTACGCCGATAGCTGCGAGAAAATTTAGGATAAATTTTCGAAGCGTTGAGCTATCGGCGCTCCCCGGTTCCTCCGACGTTCCTAACACTGTCCCCCTTAAATCTTTGCCATGCGGTATTCTTGTTGACGTAAAACAGACGGTTGCCTATAATCTGGATAAACAGGAAGTTTCTGGAAGGCGGTTTCTACGGTGGAAGATTTTAAACAATATCTGAGCGTCAGGGACATCGCGGATAAGTTCGGTGTTACCGAAGAATGGATCCGGGACCTCATCCAGGCCGGCAAGATCAAGGCGACCAAGATCGGGCGCTGGCGCGTGAAGCCGGAAGACCTCCAAAAATTCATTGAGTCTCGCAGAAATTATTGAACCGTCGGGAGCTAAAGGCATGAAATATACAGAAAGTGAAACGGTAGAACTGAAAAGATCAACATCGGAACTCAAAGAGGCGATCATCTCCTTGGGGGCTATGCTGAACAAGCATAGCAAAGGCATGGTTTATTTTGGGATCAATGATGACGGAAACGTTTTGGGGCAGCAGATCGGTAAATCGACCCTGAAAGATATTTCAAAAGCCATCAGCGATTGGATTGAACCCAAGGTTTATCCGGACATCCAGGTCAAGAAGATACAGGGCAGGGACTGCATTATTGTTAAGGTCAGCGGTCAGGATAGTGTGTATTCAGCCCGTGGGCGTTATTATTTACGCGTGGGGGAGGAAGATAAGAAACTCTCGGTTCATGAGTTGCGGCATCTGGTTGAAAAGAAAAACAACTACGCCTATTCATGGGGCGCCGAGCTTTCCGATTTTTCATTGTCCAAGGTTAGCGTTGCGACCGTCAAGAAATTTGTTGAGAAAGGCCGCAAGGCCGGCCGCATCGAATACGCTTATGATTCAGCGCGCAATGTCCTTCATAAACTTCACTTGATCAAAGGCAAAAGATTGCTCAACGCGGGGCGGGCGCTTTTTTGCGAAGACAGCGGCGTCGAGGTCCAGGCGGCTGTTTTTGCCGGAAAAGATAAACTGACGTTCCTCGACATTCAGAGTTTTCACGGATCTCTTTTCGGTCTGATCGAAAGGTGCGAGGTTTACGTCAAGGAGCATATCAACTGGCGGGCCGACCTCTCCGGCAGCACAAGGATCGAGATCCCGGAGGTTCCTGTGCGCGCCATGAAGGAAGCCATTATCAATTCCCTCTGCCACCGGGATTTTTATAATCCTAAAAGCAATGAGATTGCCATCTATCGGGACAGGATCGAAATTTATAACCCCGGCCAGTTTCCTTTTGACCATGATCCGGACGAATTCATTGCGGGTCATGGTAAGAGTTATCCCAGAAATCCGTTGATCGCGGAAGCTTTTTATCTCGCGAAGGATATCGAACGCTGGGGGTCGGGTCTGCGCCGTATCAAGGAAGAATGCGATGCCGCGGGCGTGAAGGTCGCTTTTGAGAAAGTATCCGCCGGCTTTCAAGTGACGTTCTATCGGCCGGAGGTCGAGACTACTCCTCAAGGGGCAGGGAAAAGTGAGGGAGTAAGTGAGGGTGTAACTGGGGAGAAAACTAGGGAGAAAGTTAGGGAGAAAACTAGGGAGAAAATATTGAATCTGATTAGGGAGAACGCGAGTATAACTACAGCCGATCTGGCCAAGCAGACAGGGATATCCCTAAAGGGTGTGGAGTGGAACATTCGTAGACTGAAAAAGGATGGATATTTGAATCGCGTGGGACCGGATAAAGGTGGCCGTTGGGAGGTCTTAAAAAAGACTTGAACCCGTGACAAAATGTCGCGGACTGAAATGGCGATCTAACATATGAATCAATGATATATAGACCAGTGTGTTTGTATATAGCAATGATACATAGCAGCTATATAGAAAAGGAGAGAACATTAGATGCAATGGATATCGCCAAGTGAAAAGGATGCGGTGACCGATGCCTTGGAAAAGCGTCTTTGGGACGCGGCGGACCAGTTCCGCGCCAACTCAGGGCT
>CAYIQK010000050.1:0-8680 GCA_964365515.1 uncultured Planctomycetales bacterium
ATGAATCCACAGAAAAAAATAACGGTGAAGGCGGAACCCAAAAAACAAATGAACGGCGCTGAAGCCCTCGTGCAATGCCTTGAAAACCACGGGGTGGAATACATCTTCGGATTATCCGGCGGGGCCGCCATTCCCATCTTTGACGCGCTTGTGGATTCGAAGATCAAACTCGTTTTGGTCCGTCACGAACAAGGGGCCACCCATATGGCCGACGGCTATGCCAGGGCGACCGGTAGGCCCGGTGTCGTACTTGTCACAAGCGGCCCAGGCGCCACCAATACCGTCACCGGAATCATGACCGCCCACATGGACTCTGTTCCGATGATCATCTTAACCGGTCAGACAATCTCCTCGATGTTGGGAAAAGACGCCTTCCAGGAAGCAGACATATCCGGCATCTCCATGCCGGTTGTGAAACACAGTTATCTCGTCAAAGACACCAATGATATCCCCCGCATCATCAAAGAGGCATTCTATATCACCAACTCCGGTCGGCCGGGTCCCATTTTGATTGATTTACCCAAAAATGTGACCTCTGCCCCCTGTACGGCACCTTTGGATCCCCCGATGGACTTACCCGGTTACACGGTTCCTTCGAAAGGTAACGCGCGGGATATCGTCAAAATGGCCAAGATGTTCAAGGGATCGAAAAAGCCCCTCTTTGTGATCGGCCACGGGGTGATTATCTCCGGAGCCAGTTCTGCGGTGAGAGAACTGGTGCTCAAGCTGAAGTCACCGGTCACCAATACCCTCCTTGGCAAAGGGGCGTTTCCGGAAACACATCCCCTCTCTCTGGGCATGTTGGGAATGCACGGCACCGCCTACGCCAACAAGGCCTTGACGGGTTGCGATTTGATCTGCAGTATTGGCTGCCGGTGGGATGACCGTATCAACGGAAATAATGATGAGTTCTGCATCGGCGCCAAAAAGCTCCATATTGATATTGACCCCGCGGAAATCGGTAAAATCGTCCAGCCGGACGCGTATGTGGTCGGCGACGCGAAACTGGTGGTGGAAGAATTGATCAAACACGTGGAACCTCTGGATACCGACGAGTGGATTAAGGAGCTGGAATATTACAAAAAAGAATACCCCTTGAAGGTTCCCGCATGCGAGGGCCTGACCGCCCAATACGTCATCAAAGAACTCTACGAACTCACCAAAGGCAAGGCCATTGTCGCAACCGATGTCGGACAACACCAGATGTGGGCGGCCCAGTTTTACTTGTCTGACCACCCCGACCACTGGCTTTCCTCCGGCGGCGCCGGGACCATGGGCTTCGGATTTCCAGCGGCCATCGGGGCTCAATTTGGCAATCCCAATGATTTGGTTGTGGCCATTGTCGGAGACGGCGGTTTTCAAATGACCCTCGCGGAACTGGCGACCGTCTTTGTCCATAAGCTTCCGGTCAAGGTTGTGATCATTGATAATAAATACCTGGGCATGGTGCGCCAATGGCAGGAATTATTTTTTGAGAATCGTCTCTCCGGAGTGGATCTGGAAGGCAACCCCGACTTTGTCAAACTCGCTGAGGCCTATCGGATCAAAGGCGTGCATATCGGCAACCCAGGGGAAGTACGCGCCAAATTGACGGAAGCGCTCAATCACAAAGGGCCTGTCGTCATTCATGCCGAGGTCATCAAGGAAGACAATGTCTTTCCGATGGTCCCGGCCGGAAAATCGGCTTATCACATGATCATCGAACCGCCGAAAACAAAGCTCGAAAAACCAAGCGGGAGCACATGATGAATCCCACGAGCGAAAAACCCAAAAAAGACATTCACACCATCAGCTTCCTGGTGGCCAATAAGCCCGGCGTGTTGGTCCGCGTCGCCCTTGTCTTTGCCAAACGCGGCTATAATATTGATGCCTTGGTGGTTTCCCCGTCCTTTGATCCCCGCTTCTCTCGGATGACCATCACCGCGAAGGGTGATCCCCAAACACTCGATCAGATCATCAAACAGGCCAACAAACTGGTGGATGTGATCCATGCCGGCGAACATACCGGCGAAGATGCCATTCTCAGGGAACTGGCGCTTCTGAAAGTCAAACTCACCCCCGCAACAAAACCCATTGTCCTCAAACTGGCCAAGAAATTCCACGCCTCCATCGTCAATGCATCGGAAAATTCCATCATCATCGAACAGACCGGCACAACCGAGGAATTGGATGAATTTGAGGCCTTGGTGAAGAAATACGGCGTGATTGAAATGGTCCGATCGGGGAAACTCGTCATGGCCAAAGGCCGGGAAGCGACTTAATGCTGAGAACTGTCAGCAAGACTGCAAGGCAGGATTTTAGGCATTTCCTTCGCAGGCAGGATCACCTCAACGATCCGGATGCCATCCTCGTCGTGTTCAATGGAAGTGATCTGACAGCGTTCCCTATCGATATCCGCATCATCCATTCCTAAGTATTGGGCAATGGCCGATCTTAAGGCATCCCATTCCAAATGCAGGATAAAACGTGTCTCTTCATCCTGAAGATGAAGATCACCCGCGGCCTGATCGTACGAAATATCTAAGATCTCCCTCAAACTCTTTCCGGCACAATATCGGCAATAACCGGTCTGTGCCGCGATCTCATGGCCGCAGGTGATCTTGGCGAAGTCAAACGAGACAAAATTCTCCCGTGGATCCAGTCTGAGGATAATGTTTGATGAACTGTCAGAACAAGGCATGGGGAAACCAAAGAATTAGCTGGTCTTCTGAAGAACCGCCGCATAACGCTGGGCCACGGCACTCCAATTGACCACATTCCAGAAGGCGGCGATATAATCCGGCCGGCGGTTCTGGTATTTCAAGTAATACGCATGCTCCCAAACATCAATGCCGAGAATAGGCGTTCCCCGGCATTCCGCGGCGTCCATGACCGGATTATCCTGATTAGGCGTTGAGCATACGCACAGCTTTCCGCCGCTGACCGTAAGCCACGCCCAGCCGCTGCCGAAACGTGTGGCGGCGGCATTGCTCAATTTCTCCTTGAGGGCATCGAAACTGCCGAAATCCTGATCGATGGCCTTGGCCAATTCGCCGGCTGGTTTTCCGCCGCCTTTGGGACTCATGATCTCCCAGAAAAGCGTGTGATTGTAATGCCCGCCGCCGTTGTTGCGGACCGCCGTACGGATATTCTCAGGCACCGCCGCGAGATTGGAAATCAAATCCTCGATACTCTTGGATTCGAGATTGGCCTTGCCTTCGATCGCTTTGTTAAAATTATTGACATACGCCGCATGATGTTTGTCGTGATGAATCTGCATCGTCTGAGCATCAATGTGCGGCTCTAATGCGTTGAAGGCATACGGTAGATTGGGTAATGTGAATGCCATGCTCCACCTCCTTTTTTTTCGACGAGGTTATCTCCCGCAAGATGCGGGTTATGAAACAGCGGCAAAATATTCCTTAAGACCGCTTTCATCAGCCTTCATGGCTTTTTTCCCTTCCTTCCAGTTGGCCGGACAAACCTCGCCATGCTTCTCCGTAAACTGCAAAGCATCCACCATGCGAAGCGTCTCGTCCACGCTGCGGCCCAACGGCAGATTATTCACCACCTGATGCTGAACAATCCCGTTTTTATCAATGAGAAAAAGCCCCCTCAAAGCCACGCCCAAATCTTCAAGAAGAACCCCGTACTCCCGGGCAATGGTCTTGTTGAAGTCGGAAACAATTGGGTAAGTGACGCCCTCAATGCCTCCTTGATTTTTGGGCGTCTTCAGCCACGCGAGATGGGAAAACCACGAATCCGTGGAGACCCCAATCACCTGAACATGACGCTTTTCAAACTCGCCCAGCTTCTCCTGAAAGGCATGAAGTTCCGTCGGGCAAACGAAGGTGAAATCCAGTGGATAAAAAAACAAGACCGCATATTTTCCCCTGCAGCTGGAAAGCCTGAATTCATTGACGATCTTACCGCTGACAACGGCCTTGGCACAGAAATCCGGTGCTTGCTTGTTCACGAGAACCATTTTCCATCCCTCCTTTTTGTGTGTTGAAATCACGACAGAATCAAATACGTTCTTTTTTGCCGTATATTATCCTACTCTTTCTTTAACATTTGTCAACCATTTCGTGACCGCTTACGATATCCTGTTATAATAAAATCCATGTGGGGCGTGCAAACGAAAGGCAAAAAGCATGTACATCTATAAAACAAAGATCAAACTGCACGAAACCGATGCCGCGGGACTGCTTTTTTTCAGCAACCAGTTCAAGATCATTCATGACGCCTACGAATCCCTCCTGGAAACGATCGGCTATGACTTCGCTCAACTGATCAGGAATCAGGACATTTTCCTCCCCATTGTCCATGCGGAATCGGATTACCGGGCCCCTTTATTCGTCGGCGATGCCGTCTCGATCCAAGTGAGCGTTGACAAAATCGGAAAAACATCCTTTTCGCTTGCCTACAAACTGTTCAATGCCAAACAGAAACTCGTCGGCACCGGCCGCACTGTCCATGTGGCGGTCAATCAATCCACACGTAAAAAGATTGTTCTTCCGAAAGATCTGCGGGCAAAAATTCAAAAGCTGTCCAAACAAGAGCGTATCAGTTGACTGAGATCAAATCTGTTGTGTTTTGACCGGCCAGTTGCGCAAGATACCGCCGGTCAACCTTGATTCCTATTTCTTGCACGTCCTTCGGCCAATGATAAATTGGATCCGGGATCTTAAATTTCGGCAAATGATGCCGAAGATGATCCAAAATCTCTGCCCGGGTTATCCGCGCCCCATCGGTTGAACTGACGAAGGCAACAGGCCGGCATCCAAATTCCGCATGAGCGACAGGAACAACGACGGCCTGCGTGATGGATTCCATCTGACACAGACACCGCTCGATTTCCTCGGGCTGGATGTTCTCTCCGCCTGAGATAAACATCTGATCCTTGCGTCCGGTGATGCTCAATGTCCCGTCCGCGTGAAGACGGCCCAGATCGCCGGTCGAAAACCAGCCATTCTGATCAACCGAAGGATCAATCCATTTTCCAGAAACGTATCCTTTGAAAAGCGTCTTTCCCCTCACCATGACCTCCCCGTCCGGCGCGATCCGGACTTCGCGGTCATTCAAGATGCGCGCTTGCGGCAGAAAATCCTCCCTCCTCAAACATCTAGAGGTGGCCACCTGAGAGGACATCTCGGTCAAGCCGTATGTCACGTAGACCGCCAAGTGATGACTAACGGCCCGGCGAAGGAGCGATTCCACAGCCACGCTGCCTCCGAGGAGAATAACCTTCAGCTTCTTTAGAGCCTCGACACCTTCCACCGTTTCCAGCAGGCGGTAGAGTTGAGCAGGCACCAAGGAAATGTGTGTCGCATGGTCTTCCAAAATCGCCTCAATGATATCCTTCGATTCGCAGATGACGACAGCCGCCCCGGCTAAAAAAGCACGAAATACGACACCTAATCCTCCGACGTGGTATAAGGGTAACGATAAGAGCCAACGGTCTGTCGGCCCCACAGCCAGATGCTCATTGGATCCTTTCGCGCTGTAATAATGGTTCCCAAATGTGTGGACAGCAGCTTTGGGCTCACCACTGCTTCCGGAGGTGAACATGATGGTCATTTCCTGGTCAAACGCATAAAGAGGGGAATCATTTTGTTCATTTCCGGGGACATGTATCTTTCCCAAAGTACGTGCTGGAACAGCCGGAACAGAGATCTCCTCGGGCGCAAGGGTTCTGACACAGGAAATATTTTGAAGGCAGGAGCGGACCCCTTCCTCCGGAAGGCGTGTACTCAAAAGACAAGCCACCACGCCTTGACGCCACAAGGCAAAAAGGGCGATGATGTATTCGAGAGTATTGGGACCGATCAGGGCGACGCGCTCGCTCGGCTTCACGCCGAAATCCTTGATCCGTTTAACCACCGAGCAAACTTCGTCCTCAAACTGACGGTAGGTTGTGATTTGGTTATTGCAGATGATGGCGGGATGATCCCCAAAAGTCCTGGCGTTTTGAGAGAGGGGACATTCCATCAGGCGGGTCATTTGACTTCTTCCAATAAGCCAAAGTTGATGTCATCTTCACGGACCAGCCGCTGGCTGACATCGATCTTGCCGTTTTGAATCACAAGCTTCTCTTTCAACAGATCCTGTCGAAAATACTTGACGGTATCCAAACCGGCCTCATCATCGCGTGACGTACAGCCGGCCAAATTGGCCAGAGTCAAGAGCCCCAGACCTGACTCAAAAGCTGAACTGACCACCGTCTGTAATCCCACGGCCCTCGCCTGCTGGATGATCTCCCAACTTTTTTCAATCCCTCCCAAGAGCGTGGGTTTCACGACCATCACATCCACGCCTTCGATGGATTGAATATCCGGAAATGTCATTTCCAGCAGAGATTCATCCAAAGCAGAGGGAATCAGCGTCTCTTTATAAAATTCAGGAATTTGGCGGATATCTTTCAACGGCTCTTCGATATAAGTCACACAGCCGCAATCAATACCCTTTCCAAATTTGATGGCATCTTCAATGTCCCAAGACCGGTTTGCGTCCAGATGAAGCAAAACCTCACCTGCCAAGACCTCACTCACGGCATTGACCTTGTCAATATTTCCTTCCACGGCCCCGCCAACCTTCAGCTTCAGCGTCTTGAAACCGTCTTCCTTCAATTTTATAGCTTCCCGAACAACATCGTACCTCGTTCCCTGAAGCAGACCGTTGATACGGACTTGACCCCGGCCCACATCGGAAATGACCCTGAATAACGGGACATTGTTCGAGTTCGCAATCAAATTGAGGACGGCCATCTCCAGGCCGAAACGAACGGATGAACTCAACTGCATCCCTTCCAGCCAGGATTCGAATTTCCCATCCAATCGTTCTATCCCGCCGGGGATATGTTCACCAGTCAGATTAGATTTTAAAAACTGGATTTGATCGTAGGCCTCTTTCAAATTCTCCTTGCTCCATCCCGCCAGAGGGACGATTTCGCCAAAACCATCGACTCCGTCGGAAGAGGTGAGACGAATCATCAAACCCTCCCTGCGTGAAACCTCAATCCCGTGAATGTCGAGGGGTCGTTTGAAGGGGAGCGCATATCGGTAGAAGCGAAAGGCAGTCAGCTTCATAGGATCCATCCGATCGCGAAAAGGACGCTGTAGATCAATAAGAGTTTCCCGGTTGAAGCCAGGGCACGATTCAAGGAATCCCCGGGCTGGGTGAAAACAGTTTTGATGACGGGGATCGCTAAGAGGCTGATCAGCACGCACGCCAAAATACCGACGTGATCTTCGATCAATATGTAGATGAGCACCGGCGTCATCGCCGAGGCGATGATGCAAAACAAATATTCGGACAACGCAAACGACCGGCCCCAGCGCACCGCAAGGGTCATCTTGCCGGATTTCCGGTCGGTTTCCATATCCCGCAGGTTGTTAACGGCCAAAATCCCGGCGGAAAGGAGTCCGGGAGACACACCGGCCAGAAGAACAGCCGTGTTGATCTCCATCGACTGGACATAATATGTCCCCGCGACCGCCACCGGACCGAAAAAGATAAAAACAAAAATTTCGCCCAATCCCAAGTAACCCAAAGGATATGGCCCGGCCGTGTAAAAAATCCCGGAAAGAACAGCCAATACCCCCAAAACCGCGATCGGCCATCCCCCCCGTTGAACGAGCCACACACAGGCCAAACCGGACAATAAAAAAGCAAAAATGAATGCCGCCTTCATCATCATCGGCCGGACAAGGCCGGCCTGGGTGGCGCGGATGGGACCAATACGTTCAGCAGTGTCTGTTCCTTTCTGAAAATCATAATAATCGTTGGCTAAATTCGTGCCGATCTGGATGGCGAGGGCGGCAAACAGGCAGACGAAGGCCGTCGGAAAATGATGAATGCCGTCCCCAAAGGCCATCGCTGTCCCGATCAAGACAGGGGCGACCGCCGCCGGCAATGTCTTGGGCCGAATGGCGAGAAGCCAAATTTTCATTGTTGCATTATTCATTTTGTCCCGTAGGGAACAGGCATGCCTGTTCCCTACGATGAATTATGGTCGTTTTGGAAATTTCGAAAAATCCGGTTTGCGTTTTTCAAGAAACGCGTTGCGTCCTTCCTGCCCTTCCTCCGTCATATAAAAAAGCATGGTGGCATTGCCGGCGAGTTCCTGGAGGCCGGCCTGGCCGTCGCAGTCGGCGTTGAACGCGGCTTTCAAACAACGGATCGCCATCGGCGAATTGCTAAGAATTTCCCTGCACCATTGCACGGTTTCTTTCTCCAACTGCTCGTACTTGACGACTTTGTTGACCAATCCCATGGCGAGGGCCTCCTGTGCCGTATACTGACGGCACAGATACCAGATCTCGCGCGCCTTTTTCTGGCCGACAACCCGCGCCAGATAACTGGTGCCATACCCTCCGTCAAAGGATCCCACTTTAGGCCCGGTCTGGCCGAAAATCGCGTTGTCCGCCGCAATCGTCAAATCACATAAAAGATGAAGCACGTGGCCGCCGCCAATCGCGTAACCAGCGACCATCGCGATGATCGGCTTCGGACAACTGCGCATCTGGCGCTGAAAATCAAGGACGTTCAATCGGTGGATTCCCTGCTCATCCCTGTATCCAGCCTCCCCGCGAATTCTCTGGTCACCGCCGGAACAAAACGCCTCTTTGCCGGCGCCGGTTAAAATAACAACGCCGATCTTTTCGTCATCACGGGCATCGTTCAAGGCCTGGGACATTTC
>CAYIQK010000051.1:0-2859 GCA_964365515.1 uncultured Planctomycetales bacterium
ACCACGGGCTCGTAAATTTTGAAAAGGAATCTGCTGACGGGGTGCTTTTCCTCGGGATGAATTTTCCCGACGAAAATATGATTGACAATGCCGCACAGCCACCCCGGCCGGAAATGGTAGAAGTCAAGCCGCGTGAATAAAAACCGTACCGCCGGATCCAGCGTGATGGCCAGGACCGCTGCAAAAAACATGGCAAAATTCTTGGTGAACGCCAATGGCTTGAAAAGCCGGCCCTCAAAGCCTTCCAGCGTAAAGATCGGAATGAACGATACCGAGATGACTAAGAGCGAGAAAAACGAAGGTCCTCCCACTTCTTTGATTGCCTCCAGCAATACGCTCTTATAATCGCCGACGCGGCCGGACTCCTCCCAGTGCGACAATTTCTTATGGGAATTCTCCACCACCACGATCGCGGCGTCGACCATGGCGCCGATGGCAATCGCGATCCCGCCTAAGCTCATCACATTGGAAGTCAACCCCATGAAATACATCGGGATGAATGAGATGATGACGGCAATGGGTAACGTGATGATCGGGATGATGGCGGAGGGAATATGCAGTAAAAAAACCAGGATAACCAAACTGACAACAGTCATCTGTTGAAAGAGTTCTTTCTTGAGCGTGTGGATCGCCTTCAAGATCAACTCCGAACGGTCGTAAGTCACAACGAGCTTGACGCCCTCGGGAAGCTGGATGTCCTTCAACTTCGCCTTGACACGCTCGATCACTTTCAGCGCGTTTTCCTTATAACGCATCACCACAATGCCGCCGACCACCTCGCCTTTGCCGTCCAGCTCCGCGACACCCCGCCGGATATCGGGACCCAACTGCACCCTGGCGATATTTTTGATCTTCACCGGCACACCGTTGGCATCCGACTTGATGACAATCTCTTCAATATCCGCAAGCGACTTGAGATACCCCTTCAAGGTCACCATATATTCTTTCCCGGAGAATTCCAAGAGCCGCGCGCCGGCCTCCTGATTCGACTTCTCCAAGGCCATCACCACGTCATTGAGCGGGATATTGTAGGCCAAAAGCGCGTTGGGATTGAGCACCACCTGGTACTGTTTGACGAATCCTCCGACGCTGGCCACCTCAGCCACGCCGTGCACGGACTGCAAGGCATATTTGAGGTGCCAATTCTGAAAAGTGGTCAGTTCCTGGAGAGAATGCCTTCCTGTCTCATCAACTAAGGCATACTCAAAGACCCAGCCGACACCTGAGGCGTCGGGCCCGAGCTCAAGCTGAACTCCAGAAGGAAGCTGGGGGGTGACTTTGGAAAGGTATTCCAAGACCCGCGAGCGCGCCCAGTACACATCCGTGCCGTCTTCAAAGATGACATAGACGTAAGAAAACCCATAGTCCGAGAAGGCCCGGATGTCTTTGACCTTGGGGGCCCCCAGAAGGGCGGAGACAATCGGATAGGTGACCTGATCTTCGATCACCTGCGGCGGCCGGTCCCACTTTGAGAAGACGATGACCTGCGTGTCGGAAAGATCAGGGATCGCATCCAAAGGAAGATTCTTCATGGCCGTCAAGCCGCCCAACACCGCGACCCCGACTATGATGAAGACGGTCACTTTGTTATGCACGCAGAATTCAATCAGCCGGTTAATGAAATTATTCATTGTCCCGCGTTTCCCCTATCGCCGATTTCAGACGGCTTTCAGAATCAACAAAAAAATTGCCTGAGGAAACCACTTCCTCTCCATCTGCAAGGCCGGCCAAGACCTCGTGATATCCTCCGGCCAAATGACCCAATTTGACCTCACGGGAGACAAAATAGCCGTTGGGCATAGCGACAAAAACCATCGCGCGCTCTCCTGTATCCATCACGGCCTCCCGCGAAACAGCCAATTTCTCCCCCAAATCGATATGGATTTCCACATTGACGTACATATCCGGCTTCAGCTTGTGTTCCTTGTTTTCAATCTGTGCCCTGGCCTGGACGGATCGGGTCATGGGGTCTAAAACCGGCGTGATCGAGACAATCTCTCCGCTAAAGACCTCCCCGGGGAATGCAACCGCCTGGACATCAACCGGCAGGCCGGCTTTCACCAGACCCATTTCATATTCATAAATGGTCAAGTAGACCCAAACCTGGTCCTGCTCCAGCGGCAGGTATAGATATTCCTGCGGCACGCCTTTCTCAGCCAGTTCTGTGATCTCTCCCGGGCTCATCCCTTTGAGCAAAAGCTTTTTTCTCGCCGCCTCAACCATGGCCGCGGCCTGCTCTTTGACCAAAACATCCTGGCTCGACAAAAGCTCCCGCGCCATCTTCACAGCCTGCAAATACTCCTGCTGAACGACAAACAATTCCGGGTCATAGGCCACCCTCCCGACGGTCAAAATCTGCTGCGTGAGCGGTCTTTTTTCCACCTTTTCTTTTTTGACACCGATGAGCTGCTGCCGCTCGGGGCTGATATAAACTCCGGGGATCTCTCCAGAGCTTTCCTCAGAGTAGACCGCGGCATAATCCATCCCCATCGAATCCTTCATGGGCACGGGGGAAGTGACTTGCGGATTCATGGGATTCCGGTAATATAAAATCTTCTTTCCCTTGATGAGATGCGCGCCGCAAAACGGGCAATCTTTCGCGTTGCCGGTGATACGCATGGGGCAGTTCTTCATCGGACAATTGTGCAAAAGGCAGATTTCCTCCGGCGTCATGGGCTTTTTCTCGATCTCCCGCGCGGTCTCTTTCTTGACGAGTTTCATGTTGCAGATGGGACAGTCGCCGGGTTTATCCGCCGTGTAGCCGGGATGCATGGGACAATAATAACTGTCCTTGACGGCGTGCTCGGAATGATTCCCCCCCTTAAGTTGCCGGCCAAAGACAAGAATCAATGCGGCGGC
>CAYIQK010000051.1:2959-8631 GCA_964365515.1 uncultured Planctomycetales bacterium
GGCTTGAGGGTCGTCCGATAGAGATTGATTTTGTTTTTGGCGATTTCAATTTTGACCGCCAGATCTTTGGTCATGGCAAAGGCCTGATTCCGCATCGCCTGATACGCGGCCTCGGCCTCCTCCAAGTTCGTGATCGCCTCCTTGACTTCATAACGCTGTTTGGTCCAAAACCAGAAAGGGACACTGAAGGAAAGCATCAAATCCCACGGGCCGATATTGCCGGAGCTGATGCCTCTCTGCACCAGACCCGCCATCATATCGGGGAAGAAACTTTTCTGCGCCAAAGACTTGGCGAACTTGTTTTTTTCTATGGCGTAAGAAAGGACAATCAACTCCGGCTGATTGAGAAGTGTCGCCTGATACAGCGGCTTCATGTCCATTGAAAAAGAGGCATCCTCATTCAGCTCCGGGGCATCGAGGGTGCTTTCGGGATTACGGTCCAACAAGGAATTGAGACGGGTCTCCTTGGCAAGCCTCTCCTGATCCAGATTCGTGATCGCGTTGCTCAATCGAGCGATTTCAAGGTTGAGTTTGAAAAGCTCATCCTGAGTGGCTTCCGCGACCGCGTATTTTGCCTCGGTAATCTTAGCGATGCCTTTCAATAAACTCAGGCTTTCCTGTCTGAGCGCTTTTTCTTTATCATTCATAAACAAATCATAATACGTGTTCTTGACCTCGCTAATGACTTCCAACTCCGTGCCTTTGAGTTCGGCGGCAGACATCTGGGATTCCACAAGCGCGATTTTCCCCTTGAGCGTCAACTTCCCGAAAAAAGGAAACATCTGGGAGACGGAGAGCATCCGGTCTTCCGGCATGACCGCATTCAGCTTGAGGGTGCCGCGCGGAATTTTTTCGAATGTCAGCCCCACATTGGGATTCTCCAGGGATTTGGCCTGAGGGATACGCGCGAGCGAGGCCTGCCACCGTTTCCGGGCGGCCAGGATCTCGGGGTTATTTTTTTTCGCTTCTTCGACGAGAGCATTCAAAGACAAGGATTCCCCCGCGTATGATACACCCGTAACCGCAAGAAAAAGCAGGGCCATCCCAAGTCCACAACAGCCCCTGACCGTTCCCTTAAGAGACCTTCCGGAACCGGGAGATGATCCCCATAATCTCGTCAATCTTTTTTTGCTTTTCTGCATCAGATTTCCCTTTGAGGGCGCTGACCACACAGCCCTGAGTATGTTTGCGGAAAATCTCGTTTTCCACACGGTAAAGCGCGCCGATGATGGAATGGATCTGGGTGATGATATCAACGCAGTAGCGCTTCTCCTCGATCATCTTCTGGATGCCGCGCACCTGCCCCTCGATTTTCTTCAAAAACTGCAGCTGTTCTTCATGCGTGGGTTTCTTTTCCATATCGATTGTTTCCTCCTGGAGACAAGAATACCATACCCCCCTACCCTATGTCAAGGGCTAAGTTTATATAATCCCCGCGCCCAAAGCCAAGGCGATCACAAAAAGCATCACCGACACGATGACCTGAACCGTTTTCATCGTGATTTTTTTCATCAAACGGCTGCCGATGAAAACCCCGGCAAAGGCGGACAGAACCGCTGTGATCATTAACCCCAAATAATCTTGATACCGGGACCGCGTCAAATACCCCCCATAAACCGTGAGCCGGGAAAAATCCACCAGGCACGCGACGATCACCCCTGTCGCGATGAAACGTTCCTTGTCAAGGCCGCACTTGAGCAAAAACATGCTTCTCAATGCCCCCTGAAGCCCTGAAAGCCCGCCGAAAAAGCCGCTCAACACCCCTCCCAACGGCAAAAAACTCGCCGGAAAACTCATTTTTTTGAAAGCCGGCGCCAATTCGAGGACAACAAAAACCGCGATCAATCCCGCGATGGTCAATTTGACGAAAGTGATTTCCATTTCTTTCCCAAGCAACTGATACACGCATAACGTAGGCCATTTCTCAAGCGCGAAAAGAATCTTCGCGCCCAGGAATGCCGCCAGAAACGCCGGCACGCCGAACTTCCACACAACACCCCACGCCGCGTCCTTCCACAGAATCAAAACTTTGAGGATATTATTCAGAAAATGGACAACGGCCGTCAGGGCAATCGCCGTATCCAGAGGGAAAAAGATAAGGAAAACCGGCATCAGGATCGTGCCCAGCCCGAAGCCGGAAAAAAATGTCAAACACGAGGCCGTCAAGGCGGCCGCAGGAATAACGATCATCTGCATCTGCATGGAAAGATCTCCCATACAGCACTTTATAGCACCACCCCAAGGCGCGTCAATCAGTTCCTCATGAATTTGCTGTCATTCGCCAGCATCGGTGAATACGACGATTGCGGTAGTCTTCGGGGATGGTTTGAGGCGTCAGTTCGATCAGATCGCTCACGGGAAGGCCGTCGAAGCGGGGTTCAAAGCGCTGGTGGTTCGTCGAAAAAAACACAAACGATCCCGGCGTCATCACCTTCAGGACGCCTCGGATCAGATCCGGATGGTCCCGGTTGATATCGAAAGACACCTGCTCGCTGTGATCCTGAAAAAACGACGGCGGGTCAACGAACGCCAGCGTGAAACGGCGGCGCTCACGGCAGGCGCGCGCCAGATATTTCGCGGCATCGGATTGGATCAGGGCGTGCCGCGGCCCCCAAAGTCCGTTCAACTCCAGGTTGTCCCGTGCCCATTTCAGGTACGTATCTGACCTGTCCACGGTGACGGTCGTCTTCGCCCCGCCGGCCGCCGCGACGCAGGTGAACGCGCCGGTGTACCCGTAAAGGTTGAGGAAATCCTTCCCGGCCGCGAGCTTTCCGACAATGACGCGAGTGTCCCGGTGATCCGAGTACAACCCCGTGTCTAAGAAATCATCCAGATTGACCCAGAAGTGAAGATTACGCTCGCGCACCTTCAAGCGCGTTCCCCGGGAACCCATCGCGCCCCGAGGCGCACCAGCGTAACGCGGTCCTTCTTTGGTATTCGTGCGGCGGCGCTTGATATGCGTTCGTTCCGGCGAAACGTTCAATGCTTCGGTGACAGCCTCTGCCATTTGGGAAAGCCACTGCGGCCCGGTCTGCAGACGCACGTATTCCGCGACCACCAGATGGCCGGCATACCAGTCCACAACGGCACGGACTTCAGGGATGTCCCAGTCGTACAAACGGAAGCAGTCGATACCTTGCCGTCGGAAACGCCGCGACAGGTGGGCGAACCGATGACGCACACGGTTTGCTAAAATTTCCGCGTGGTGTTTGGTTTTTTCGGGAGTGACATATCCCCGGATGGCATCAACTCCTGAGATAGACTTCCTGGTAGACTTCTTTGCGATGGCCGATCTTCAAAACAACAATATTGTCCTTGTCGATCTGAAAGATGACGCGGTAGTCGCCTACGCGCAATTTCCGGTAACCCTGCAAGCTTCGCCGCAACGGGACTCCATAACGCATCGGATCAACAAGGATCCTTTGCTCAATAGCCTTTTGAATGCGAATTTTTATATTCTTTGGCAAGCCGGAAATATCATCCTCGATTTCCGGATGATAAGAAATCTGCCAGGTCATGATTTCCAAATCTCTTTATGAGACAAAGCCTTGGCATGGGAAAAGGTTTTGTCCCGCTTCTCTGCAGACCCTTGCCAGTAGAGATCCTCATGGAGTTCCAGTGCTTCTTTGAGTAAATCCCTGGCAACTAAAGACAAGGAAACACCCTCCTTTTTCGCCAGATGACTTATCCCCGCGTAAAGGGTTGGTTCAAGGACAACGTTTAATCGCGGATTCTTTGTGACCATATCGTTCACCTCCGAATAAAGTGTAGCATAAGTGATGAACTTCGTCAAACCCTATTGCACGGCCGTGGCGCCGCCGGTGCCGGCGTACAGCCGCATCTGCCGGGCCCCCTATGTCCCCGACTCCAGGCGCCTGACGACTTCGCGGTAGACCTTCATATCCTCGCGCTTGCCGACGGCAAAGATGTTCGCTTCTTTATGAATCCAGCCTCTTCATACATGCGCCATTTTATGCTCGGCAACAGCCAAGTCATGATTCGTCTGAAGGTTCATCCAGAATTCCGCGTTTGTCCCCAGCGCCCGGGAAAGCAGAATGGCCGTCTCGGGCGTCATATCCCTTTTTTCGTTAACAAGGGTATTGACGCGCTGGATCGGAACATGCATCTTGTCGGCCAATGCGGCCTGTGTCATTTCCATCGGCTCCAGGAACTCTTTCAGCAAAATCTCCCCTGGATGAACAGGGATACGGTCCTTCGGTATCATGATCACCACCTCCTAATGATAATCGACAATCTCAACATCGTACGCGTTCCCGTCTTTGAACCCGAAAACAATCCTGTATTGGTCGTTGATACGGATGCTGTATTTGTCCTTCAGTGTCCCTCTCAAAGATTCCAGCCGATTGGCCGGCGGGACGCTTAAATCCTTTAACGTGACTGCCGCATTGAGCATATCCAGCTTTCGTTGCGCCACGGGCCAGATGGTTTGAGGAAATTTTCGCGCGTCTTTGGATGAAATTCCGTCATAAATATCCTGGGCGGCCTTTGATTTAAAATCAACAATCATTGCCTTCAGCTTTCCCTTCTTGCCCTCATTGCAAGCTTATCATATTAACGTCATACGTGCAAGTATTAATTCTGAATGACTGTCCCTGAACCCAAATCAAGGGATCAAATCCCATTGCACGGCGCCGCGCCGCCGGTGTCGGTGCACAGCCACATGCCGGACATCGGACACTCCCGGAGTGTCTTGGTTCAGGGCGTTGGGGTCGGTGGGGATAAATAGCTCTTGGAATGTTATTTTTTGTAGAATAACTCTTGGATTAGGCCCTCTTTTTCAATTTCCAGATGCGAGGCGATGTCGTTGAGAATGCCATTGAGCATCCCTACCTTTAATGGCTTATGCTGTGGTATGGTAATATGGTGTTCGCCCTTAAGGCGGGTTGTCAGCCGAAGATGACTTCCTGTTTGGCGGGTAATTTCATATTTATATTTTCCCAGCAACTTTGCCAGGGAGCTTCCGTTAATATCCCGGGGAACCTTCATACGGTGATTACTTCATCCTTGACGATGTGAAGTCTTATAATATGGGGCATGGCCGCATCTTCAAAATGACATTTGACCGCGTCAATAATTTCTTCCTTTAGCTCAGCGAAACTTTCTGCCTGCGTAAAAATGGAATAACCCAGGGCCTTGGCTTCATACCCGCCCTCGGGGGATTCCTCAATCAAAAATATGATTTCTTGTCCCATCTTCAGTCCTCCTGTTCTGTTCATCACTGGTGCAAGTATAACATTCCCTTAAAGTTGCTTCAAACATTTTATTGGTCTGTTTATTGCTTGCGCAGGGCTTTGATGCCGGAGGGGGTCTGGATGCGGAACCCGGAGGCATCCAATATAAACGCGCCTTTTCATAAATGAATGCACCACATAGTTGGCTGTATGGAATTCTTTCGATTAATTTTCGCACGTCTATAATATGGCATAATTCCTGACATAAATCAACGGTTCCTTCATTGCTGGCACAGGGCTTGCGTCGGACATTCCCGGAGTGGCTGGATCATTAACAACATAATTTGGGTTACATCGTGTGTCCCCGGAATCTCAGCCCGGAATCTCAGATCCCATTGCACGGCGTCGCGTCGCCGGTGTCGGTGCACAGCCACATCTGGCCGTTGACCGGGGCGCCCGGATTCGTGGTGCGGGTTTCGA